>DASCRE010000254.1:0-4250 GCA_034408645.1 Fidelibacterota bacterium
CCATTGATCAAAATGACAATTTTCGAATCGCAGAGATTTTAGAAGAATCAGTTTTTAATAAATATCTTGAACAATATTTCTCACAAAGCACCCCAGACACACCCGAAAGAGATCTCCCCTCCAGCGGTGCCACTACTCAGGTCAGTATTATTGATAGAGCCGGGAATGCTGCCAGTGTGACCACAACCAATGGTGCAGGTTGCGGTTATTTGATCCCTGAAATGGGAATAATGCTTAACAATATGCTGGGAGAGGAAGATCTAAACCCATCGGGCTTCCATAACTTTGTAAAACAGCAGCGCCTGCCAACGATGATATCGCCTTCATTGGTTATGGGAGATAACGGTCCTGAGTTGGTGTTGGGAAGTGGTGGCAGCAACAGGATACGCTCGGCAATTTTGCAGGGGATGTTAAATTATTTTATGAATAAAATGAGCCTTAATGAAGCAGTAAAATCACCCAGAATTCATATGGAGGGAGATATTTTTCACTGTGAACCAGGCATTAAGATACCAGCCAGCGATAAACTTCCTGACGGGGTTCAAATTCACAAATGGGATGAACAGAATTTATTTTTCGGTGGTGTCAATGCAGTAACTCCAACAGAAGCTGTGGGAGATAAGAGGCGGGGTGGAACTGGAATTGTCTTTTGATTAATATTATTATAAAAAGAGAGCAACCATCTCATTGTACAATAATGAGGATTGGATAGGTTTGTTCCAGTGAAATGGGTATCAAATTCAGGAATAATATTCTGGTTGTGGCTGTTATGTGTTATTTTATGGAACTATGGTTTCCCGGGTGCGCGTCCTTTGTATGATGTAATAATGTCTGTAGCTTTATACTTTATTAGTAAATCACTGGTAAAAGTATTAAAAGAAAAGTAAGATACATCCGTCAGAAATTTAAATTTTAGTTTACCACCTTATAAAAAGTAGGGATGTAAAAAAAACTTTAGCAACCACCTAGATGTTCAGAGCATGCTCAGTGTTTTTAATATTACACCTTTCACGTAAAACCGGTTCAAATACCTAATCTTGATATTTTGACCATTGGAGTGTACTATCTAACATTAATTTTATTAGCTTATTGAATAATATACTTTCTATAGCCACCCTTTTTATCCTAACAGTACTCCCAGTTGCTCTACAATATTCTGATTTCAAACAAATTATTTTAGTCCATATGAATTTGAGAAATAGACTATGAGTAAAATCTTAACTATAGTTATTGTATTTACTACGATACTCCACTGTGAGATTCCTGAACGGAGGATTGTTGCTGAGTGGGAACCCGCAATAGGAATGATGATCAGATGGCCTTTGGGTATTCCCTCAGATTTAGTAGTTGAATTAGCGAGCGAAGACATCCTATATGTTCTTGTAGAAACAAATTATCAGCAGAGCCAGGCAACAAGTAGTTTTAATGAATGGGATATTAATTTAGAGAATGTTATTTTTATTAACACAGATACATATAGCCATTGGACAAGAGATTATGGACCTCAGTATGCTATTGGAAATGATTATTGGAAAGTAGTCAATCAGCAGTTTGATGGGTATCCTGTTGAGTATGGATGCGAAGAAGAGTGTGATGATATAATGATATTATCTGATTGTATTGGAACTGAGTTTTGTAATGATCAACCTCTTTATGAAGGATATGATTGTTATGTAAATAATGATTCATGTGAAGATTTCAATGGTGATGGACAGATTATAGATTGGCTCGGTGATGGCTATTGTGATGATGGGAGCTGGGGAGTAGATTTTATGTGTGATGAGTACAGCTGGGATTGCGGAGATTGTGGGGGTGAAATAACGGATGAAAATGGTTATTGTGATAATGATTTAATGGAAGGAGATAGAAACCAGCCTGAGGGGAGACCGTTATCATCCCAATCAAGAGGATGGGAAGAAGATGATGATACTAATATTGATTTTGCCAACCAACTTAATTGGGATATTCTAAATATGCCACTCTATTGGACAGGCGGAAATTTTATGACGGATGGCTATGGAATGGGTTTTTCAACACAATTAATGGTTAATGAAAATAATGTTAATGAGGACGAGTTTGTAGATATTATTAGTGAATATTTAAATATTAATAACTACCATATTTTTAATAATCCAAATGAATCGAGCATTCAACATATGGATTGTCTGGCGAAATTAGTTAATCCAGAAACAATTGTTATCAAACAGGTCCCAGAATCAAGCCCTGAATATGAATGTATTGAAGATTTTGCGGAATCATTCTCTGAGTTAAATACTTTCTACAACAGGAATTTTCGGATATATCGTATTTTGTGCCCTGAAATAAATGGGGGTGTTTGGGAAACTAATCCTGTAGCAGCTTATACCAATTCATTAATTTTAAATGGTAAGGTATTGGTACCTCAATATGAAATCGCTGAAGATGAACAAGCATTGGATATATATCGTGAAGCAATGCCAGGTTATCAGGTTTTGGGTTTTGATGGAGCAGCAAATAGCCCATGGTACTCAGAGGATGCTCTACACTGTAGAACAATGGGCGTTTTTGACCCTGATATGATACATATATCTCATAGATCTATTAGAACTGAAGAACTACCCAATAATGATAACATTGTTATTATAGCGGAAGTTATAGATTATAGTAATTTCAATTCAGATTTAGAATCTGTTGTGGCCTATTGGAAGTATAGCTCTGAGGATGGGCCTTTTAGTGAGTTTACTTTAGAACTTGAATCAGATAATATATACACGGGAACAGTTCCACCATTAAACTCAAACTCAGCAATTGAGTATTTTATTACAGCTACCAATATCTCAAGTAATAGTGTTTCCCATCCTAATGCAGGATGGCATATCTTCAATACCTTAGAGGGGGAGGTTGGTGAACTTATTATTGAATATAATTCAGGATGGAATTTAATTGGATTACCCCTTGCCGTTGAAAATACAGTATATAGCTTTCTTTTTCCTGAGTCAATTGAGGGGACACTTTACGCTTTTGAGGGGAACTACGATTCCGCAACAGATCTAATTAATGGAGAAGGCTACTGGCTGAGATTTAGTGATGAGGGCAGTACTATTATTTCGGGAACTATAATTACTCAACTAACGATTAATCTGAGTGGAGGATGGAATCTCATCACAGGTGGAAGCACTTCTTTTAATGTGTTAGAGATAGAGGATCCAGATGGAATAATAATTTCAGGCACTATTTATGGTTTTAACAGTGGTGTTTATACCATTACAGAAAATATAGAACCGGGAAAAGGATATTGGGTTAGGGCAAACAGTTCTGGCCCTATTTTCTTAGGTGACAATTAGATTCACACTTTTTTTTAATTAGGATATATAAAAAAACCACAGAGTAATGGTGGGTAATATTTAGTTAACAACAATATTGTTAATTGAAGATCAACATAGAAAAACATAACGCTGAGTGGGCAGGACAGTTTGAACAAATTAAAGCTGAGCTATGCACTGTTCTTAAAAATTTAAATCCAAAAATTGAACATATAGGTAGTACCTCTGTCCCCAATTTAGCTGCAAAACCAGTTATTGATATTCAAGTTGGAATAGATAATTCATATGATTTGAATAAAACAATAGAACCAATGATTAATAATCATTACATATATTATGAAATATATAATTATGAAATGCCAAATAGGAGATTATTTGTTGGGTTAAAAGACAAGAAGTTGATTAGAAATTTTCAAAGTATTTATTCGAGGGGAGATTTGATACCACATAAAATAATCAATCAACATAGATTGGCCCATATACACATTTGGGAGTATGAGACTAAAGATTGGAACAGACACATTGCTTTTAGGGATTATTTAAGAAAGCATCCAGAGATTGCAGGCCAATATGAATCTTTAAAAAAACAATTAAGTTTAAAGGATTGGGAGGATGGGAATGAATATAATGATGCTAAAGATAGTTTTATCAAAAC
Source organism: Fidelibacterota bacterium (assembly GCA_034408645.1). Taxonomy (GTDB): domain Bacteria; phylum Fidelibacterota; class Marinisomatia; order Marinisomatales; family AB-629-J13; genus AB-629-J13. Next base: position 3,958 of record DASCRE010000254.1, read on the forward strand.
AGAGGAATCCAAAGCAATCTTGTGGTATAGAAAACATCATAGTTCCACTATCTCTTGAGCTCCTAGCTACACCTACCTCTTTGTAAAAAAGTAGGGGTGAGGTAAATTGAAGTGATGAAGACACACATACATATAACATTAGTCTTATTTGGGTTATCATACACAATGGCAAACAATAGAAATGAGTGCGACGTTCCCGTTAATTATCAGGATGGGTGGAACTTCATAAGCTTGCCTGTTGAGGTTGATGATTCTAATTACCAATTATTGTTTCCAAATTCAATCGAAGGAAC
>DASCRE010000255.1:0-8730 GCA_034408645.1 Fidelibacterota bacterium
GGAATCCCAAACATACCCCATGGAACGGTTCCAGTGGGTACAGGAGAGGGAGAAAATAAAATTGTACGGGAACCTAAGAGTCCGTTTGAATTAAATTTTGCTCCGCAAACGCATACCGATTTAGGAAAATCTCTGAATATTCTTGCACTGGAACAGGGAGCGTCTATGTCCGGGTCGGGGTTCCCCATATATCTAGGCCAGGGAGCACGGCTGGAAAGAGCCCTTATCAATTTCATGCTGGATCATCATGTGACCAAACATAGCTACACAGAAATCTTTCCTCCTTTTTTGGTTAGAGAACATGCTCTAGTTACTACCGGGCAACTCCCTAAATTTATGGAAGATATGTATAGGCTAAGAGATGATGATCTTTTCCTCATTCCTACTGCTGAAGTACCTGTTACTAATCTCCATTCAGGAGAGATAATGAATGAAAATGATCTCCCTTTATGTTATGCAGCTTATACGGGATGTTTCCGGAGGGAAGCAGGCTCGTACGGGAAAGATACTAGAGGATTATTACGGCTGCATCAATTTAACAAGGTGGAATTAGTAAAATTTGTTAAACCGGAATCATCTTATGAAGAACATGAAAGTTTGACTTGTCAGGCAGAGGAAATTCTCCAACTGTTGGAGCTACCTTACCGCGTTTTAAACCTATGTACAGGTGACTTGGGATTTTCAGCGGCAAAATGCTACGATTTAGAAGTGTGGGCCCCTGGGGAAAAACAATGGCTGGAAGTTTCTTCATGTAGTAATTTTGAGGCTTTCCAAGCTCGTCGGGGAAATATTCGTTATCGCCGTTCTGCAGACCAAAAAGTAGATTATGTACATACGCTGAACGGGTCTGGTTTGGCCACTCCTAGACTCATGGTGGCATTGTTGGAAAATCATCAGAGAGAGGATGGTTCTATATCCATACCTGAACCCCTTCAGCCTTATTTTGGGAGTGCTACCCTTCAAATATGATATATCTGAATGCGGAAATATCAATACCTAACACACAGGAGTTTAGCTGGTATCCTGTGTTAGATTTTAACTATTGCACACACTGATTTTGTTTAGTTTTTCTTTTAAAAAATATTAATGGCTGGTTGGACTGAAATTCAGACAATTGATAAAGTGCGATACTGGAAGGAGTTGAGAAAAAAAATCGTTTTTACCAATGGCTGTTTTGATATCCTTCATGCTGGTCATGTCCATCTTTTGACGGAAGCAAAAAGCTTGGGTGACAGGCTCCTCATTGGATTGAACTCAGATCAGTCAATCCAAAATCTAAAAGGATTGGACCGCCCCTTAAATCCGGTAGAGGCAAGAGCTTCAGTACTTGAAAGTCTTTCCATTGTGGATGGAGTCACTATTTTTCAGGAAGATACACCTCGCAATCTTATTAAAAAAATAATTCCCCATGTATTGGTTAAAGGCGGTGATTATTCTATTGAAAATGTTGTGGGAGCGGATACGGTCAGAGAAGCTGGGGGAGAAGTTGCCCTTATTCCTATTCTCAAGGGATATTCCACATCAGATCTTATTACCCGTATTAAGAAAAATTGAAATTTCTTGACACACCTTCCAATCTCCACTAACTTTCGCCCCATTTATTAATTATAAATCCTTTTGATACAACAAGTTACACGAATATTACCACTAGTTATTATACTTGCATTATGTTTGGGAAGAGATTCGTCCACTGTCTCAACCCATGATAAAAGCACAAATACTGACAGTTTAATAATACCTGTTCAGGAAACAAATGGTAACGGGTTTCTGGAAACAGAAAACAGGTTGCCACAGCTATTGCGGGATGTTAAAGTTTTGTTAACTGATGCGCTCATAGCGGATGTTTGGGAAGATACATTGGAAGTTATCTATACCCTAGATCGAATCTTTGATTTATTGACAGAAGCCGATCAATTAGGTGAAATGAATGAAGCGGACAGAGAAGAGTTCAAACGGTTCGAAGATTCAATGGTTAAAATATACGGTCATAGATTTCTTTCCCTTAGTAAAGCAGATGTTACCCATACCGCCGAACAATTCCGAAAAGACGTTACAGAATTTACTGAACCTCTAGAAGTGGAGATGGGGGAAACACAGTTTGTTGTTCTTGATGATAGAGATGGTCATATCCCTTTGGTGAAAAACAAAAAGGTGGATCAGTTTATTAATTATTTTCAAACAAGAGGACGGAAACAATTTGAGATCTGGCTGAAAAGGAAAAAGAAATATGGCCCCATGATTCTATCCATATTGAAAGAGAATGAACTTCCAGAGGAGTTATTGTATCTGGCGATGATAGAATCGGGATTCAACCCAAAGGCTTATTCTCATGCAAAAGCTGCAGGTATGTGGCAATTTATTTCTTCAACAGGGAAAATTTATGATTTAAATTGGTCTTGGTATATTGATGAGAGGAGGGACCCCGAAAAAGCTACAATAGCTGCATGTCATTACTTAAAAGATCTTTATAAAGAGTTTGATCATTGGTATTTGGCTTTAGCCGCTTACAATGCAGGCTCAGGTAGGATTCATCGAGCACAACGTCTTCACAGAACATCTGATTTTTGGCAGTTACATTCATTGCCACGAGAAACTCGAAATTATATTCCATATTACCTAGCTGCTGCTATTATAGCTTCTAATCCTAAAGGGTTTGGATTTGATGAAAAAAAAATAAAAGGAGAACCATGGAGATATGATACTGTTTCATTGGAAAAAAGTGCAGATTTATCAGTGTTAGCTATGGCAGCAGGAATAAAACTGAAGACTATTAAAGATTTTAATCCAGAACTGAGGCAAAGTGCTACACCCGCAGATGGTGCTTATACTATTAAATTACCTTTAGGTACAAAAAGTCGATTTTTAAATGAATTTAATGCGCTTCCTGAAGATCAAAGATTTTCACCTCAGTACATTTTTCATAGAGTTAAAAAAGGTGAAAGCCTGTGGACTATATCAAGAAAATATGGTATATCTATTCATGACATCGCTTCCATAAATAAAATAAAAAATAGACACAGCATCAGACAAGGGAAAAAATTAACTATTCCTACCCGTGGTGTACTTACAAAACAAAATTCAGCAGTAACTGGTTTAGTATCTACTCATTCAAAACATATATATACTGTTAAAAAAAATGACACATTGGGCCATATTGCTGAAGACTATAAAACAAGAGCTAGTAAAATTCGCAAGTGGAATAATCTTGAATATGGAACACATATTTTCCCGGGGCAAAAATTGACCATCTGGACGAAAAAAGGTTGAACAAGCCAACTCAAACTAATCGCTGGGTTTGGATAAGTCTTGCAGCTATTTTTGGATTATTTTTCCTTAGTCGTATTCCCTACCTTACTTCTTCCAGTGCTAGATTAGTTTCAGGAGATAAGGTTGGAATCGTCAAGCTGGAAGGTCCGATTTTCGATGTAGAGGAGTTGTTAAAGGATATAGATTTTTTTGCAGAGCGCTCTGATGTAAAAGCCATTGTCCTTCGGGTGAACAGTCCCGGAGGAGCGGTTGCTCCTTCTCAGGAAGTGTATGAAAAACTAAAATCAATTTCTCTGGAGAAACCGGTAGTTACATCAGTGGGTTCTTTGGCAGCCTCTGGGGGATTTTATGCTGCTGTGGGTTCAAATAAAATCGTTGCGAACCGCGGCTCTATCTTAGGGAGCATAGGTGTCATTGTTGAATATCCGGTTGCAGTTGAGTTGTTGAAAAAAATTGGGTTACGGTTTGAGACTGTTACCTCTGGTACCGCTAAAGATATTGGTAGCCCAACTCGAGAAGTAACGAGACAGGACCGTGAAGCACTGGAGTCTGTGGTAAACAATTTGCACAATCAATTTGTTGACGCGGTGTCTTTGGGTCGCTCTTTGGATAGAGATTTTGTATTATCTTTAGCAGATGGAAGAGTTTTTACTGGTGAACAATCATACGAATTAGGATTGGTTGACACGTTGGGAACATTAGATGATGCAGTATCACTGGCTGGACATTTAGCTAGTCTGGAAGTAATTCCGGAACGAATTTATCCGGAGAAAAAACGATATCGCCTTTTAGATTATTTTTATAATGAAATGGAAGAACGGGTATATGGATATATCCATACATTACCTCTTTTCCTTTGGAAACTGGAGAATTAACATGACAAAACAGGAAATTGTAGATCAGGTTTCTGAATCTACTGGATTGACCAAAGTTGAAACTGCGGCGGTGATGAATGGTGTGATGGAAACCATTATTGGTTCACTCATGGAAAATCGAAAAGTTGAGCTGAGAGGGTTTGGTACCTTCGGAGTAAAACATCGAATGCCAAAAAAAGCCCGGAATCCAAGTACGGGGGATTCAGTCTTTTTACCGGAACGGCATGTACCTACATTCAAGCCATCTAAACTAATGCGTAGCAGAGTTAATTCTGCTATCTTAAAATAATTTTATTCGTAACTTAATAGGAGATTAAATGCCCTGCGGAAAAAAACGCAAGAAAAGAAAAATTAGTACTCATAAGCGAAAAAAACGGCTTCGTGCAAATCGACATAAGAAGAAAAAAGTATAATTCCTCATAGTTCCGGTTTAGAACTGGAAATAGTTGATTTTAGGAAAAAAGTCTCACAGAATTTATGCGAGCATTAGATCCACCAACTATTATTTCAAAAGATAAGGCTGTCTCGGTAAGTAAGCTTACCAAACAGATTAAATCTGTTATTGAAGGAAAGTTTACTAACCTTTGGGTTTCCGGTGAGTTGTCCAATGTAGTGCATCATCGTTCCGGTCACCTGTATTTTACTCTGAAGGATGAATCAGCAGAAATCCGTTCAGTTATGTTCCGTGGATTTAGTCAGTATCTTCCCTTTACACCTGAAGATGGGATGAGTGTACTTGCCTTTGGTTCATTGTCTGTCTATGAGCCCAGAGGACAGTATCAACTGGTGGTCAGGCAGATTGAAGCGGCGGGAATCGGTTCGTTATTTCTGGCTTTGGAAGCACTAAAACGGAAGCTCTCCGGAGAGGGTCTATTTGATGAGAGCTTGAAAAAACCAATTCCGCCCTTTCCCAAAACAGTAGGTGTTATTACTTCTTCCACAGGAGCGGCAGTTCGAGATATATTAAATATACTTGAGAGACGGGCACCTCATATCTCTGTCTGCCTGAGGCCTTCTTTAGTTCAGGGCAATGAAGCGGCAGATGATTTAATATCTGCACTAAAGCAGATGGAAAATGAAAGTGATGCAGAAATTATTATTATTGGGAGAGGCGGTGGATCCCTAGAGGATCTCTGGGCGTTTAATGAGGAAAAATTAGCCCGAGCCATTTGGGAATGTAAGATACCGGTAATTTCGGCAGTGGGGCACGAAACAGATTTCACTATTTCGGATTTTGTGGCGGACCTAAGGGCACCGACACCCTCTGCCGCAGCAGAACTAGCAGCTGTATCTCTCATGGATATAGTAGGAACTTTAAGTAATTATGGAGATAAATTAACCCATAAGATGGAAACCGTCTTGAATAATGCTTGGCAGAAATTGGACCACTTAATTGATAGAACCGGAGTTCAGGAACCATCTAAAAAAATAGATCGATACATGGACCAATTAAAGGAGTATGCTGCAAAGCTTAAGCAAGGCATAGATTTTAAAATGACATTGAATCAGACTCACGCAACGGCCATGCGTGAAACTCTGATTGCATTGTCTCCTAGAGGAGTCTTAAAACGGGGATATTCCCTAGCTTACACATACCCAGATAGATTCCTTATACGTAGAGCAAAAGATGTAAAGGTGGGGGACTCATTTGTTTTAGAGACAGGAGACGGACAATTCGAAGCGGAAAAAATAATAGGTACATTAAAGAAATAGTTATTATTGGACTAAAGGAATAATTATGTCAGAGAAAAAAACCGATCCTAAATCAATCGAGGAGATTTTTGGACGATTGGAGAGCATTATTTCCAATCTGGAATCGGGGGACATTCCCCTAGATAAAAGTTTGACCCTGTTCGAAGAAGGGATGACCCTTGCAGAATCCTGCCGAGCTCAGTTGAATGCTGCTGAGCAAAAGGTTCAGGAATTGATGAAGGATAAGGGTGGGTTCCTTGAAAAAGAGGATGGTCGTGAATAAGCCACGAACATTCGGTATCTGGGGGAACTCCCAAAAAACTGACTTCTGGGAGTTCCTGCCTCAAATAATGAAATGGGCTGAATCTTTCTCTCTGGATGTATTCCTCACTACACACATTGTAGAACGTCTTGAAGATAAACGCCGGTATATCTACCACATTATTGAAACAGCTGAAGATTTCCATAAATTAGATTTTATCCTTGCACTAGGTGGAGACGGAACTATCCTTTCACTTGCGCGTGCTGTAGCTCAACGTAATACACCTATTCTCGGCGTTCATTTAGGTAAACTTGGATTTCTTTCTGAAGTGACCACAGATAAGATGTTCACGAGATTGAATCAGGTGATTTCAGGAAAATATCAGATTCAAAAACGAATGATATTAAAGGGTTTGGTGAAACTTCAAGGAGAGGATAAGATATTTTATGCACTGAATGACCTTGTCGTAGATCGGGGTGCTTCTTCCCGTTTATTATCTTATCTGTTAAAATCCAATGATCATATGGTGGCAAAATATCAGGCAGATGGTCTCATCGTTTCCACTCCTACTGGTTCAACTGCCTATTCGCTTTCAGCAGGGGGGCCAGTTGTAGATCCTACAGTTTCTTCAATTATAGTATCACCGATTTGTCCTCATTCCCTTACATTTCGACCTATTGTGCTCTCTGGGGACAGCAGGTTATCAATAGAGTTTTCCGATAAAGAAGATCAAGCTTCACTGGCGGTGGATGGTCAGATCACAGAACTCTTGGATTGCAATTCTAAAATTATTGTGGAAAAGGGAGAATACTACATTCAATTAATAACATTTGCAGACTCTAGTTATTTCAAGACATTGAGGGTGAAGATGGGTTGGGGTAAACGGGGTGAAAGTTAGAGTACGTTCACTTGGACTGGGATTGAAAGAAAAAAATGATGTAAATTCAATCGCAAATGCATGTTAAAAGGAATGAAGTCTTTTAATCTAATATTACCTTTACTTATCTTTTGGTCTGGAATTACTCTGACAAATTCCTCAAATTTTTGCGGTTCAAAAGTCTGCTGCTGTGTTCAGGGGGAAGACCAATCTTGCTGCAAAATGGAAACCATCCCCTGTACATGTTTCCATCCCATCAATAATACACAGCCGTTGGATGTCCCGATACAATCCAATAATAATATCATACCTAAACAACATCTTTACTGGGTTGGTATAACAGATATCACTTTCGAGTCAAATGTATTTACTTCCGCTACAGTGGGAGCTCCAGATCCCCCTGGGTATTACCTCCTTAATTCTATTACACTGCCCCTTTTGAACTAGAACGGCTGGTAACAGCTTTTATCCTCACTGAGGTGGGGGTTACTGCAGGCCAAATATTTGAGTCTGTAATTTCCAAAATTGCACATCATAAGGAGTAGTACTATGAAAACTTTTTTATCCATCAGTATATCTGTATTGTTTGTTGGCTGTAGTGTTCCAAGTTCCGTATCTGGAAATGAGAATCTGTCAGCGGTGAAGATCGACCTGCCTACGATTCAGTGCGGAATGTGTCAGCAGATCATTCAGGAAAAACTTGAAACCCTGGACGGCGTTCAGATGGCTTATGTAAACCTGAATGAGGCCAAGGTTTTGATCAAATACAACCGGACTAAACTGGACGTAAGCGATTTGGAACAAACCATCTCCAAAACAGGATACCAAGCCAGTGATGTTCCTGCGGACGAGAATGCCTACAGCAAACTGCCCACCTGCTGTAAACTTCCTAAGGACCAGTGAAAATCATAATCCAGGCCTGCCCTTGCCGGTGCTGGTTCATATGGTTAGGCTTGGCATTTTTTACCATGGGCTCTTTATCGGCTCAATTAGTGATTACTGGTACGGTGCAGGACACTCAATCCAATGATCCATTACATTATGCTTCCGTATCAATGGTGGATGCTGAAGCGGATACCATTACCACCGGAGGCCTGACCAATGAAATAGGGCGTTTTCGAATAACGGGGGTCCTGCCAGGGGTTTACTTTCTGGAGATAGAATTCATTGGATACCAGACAGTCCGTAGTACTGTTTTTGCCACTGATACCATGAGACAGTCCCTAAAAAATATGGGTGAATATTTTCTAGAACCGGACATACTGGAATTAGATGCTGTGGATGTTTCGGTTTCTGCGCCATCCATAATAAGCGCTGCAACTAAAACCATATACGATTCTGATCAGCTGTACTCAGCTACCGGGGGAACCTGCTGTGATGTCATGAAAAGCATTCCATCCATCGATGTAAATGCAGATGGGCAGGTGTCTTTGCGAGGGTCACCGGAAGTAGCCATTTTGCTGAACGGCAAGCGGGCAGGAATCTTAGGTGGGGAACGCCACACAAATATCATGGCAGTCCCCGTCCCAGCGGTGATGGTAGACAGGGTGGAGGTGATCACCAGTCCATCCGCCAGTCAGGATGCAGATGGAATGGTGGGAATTATCAATATCGTAGTGAAAGAAAACAAGGCTTCCGGATTTAATGGCCACGTAAATGTCAATGCAGGTACCACCAATAAATATAATACCGGTGCCTATTTCAATTTTCGTAAAGGTACCATTAATCATTTCTGGAATATCAGCACGGAAGATCTG
>DASCRE010000256.1:0-3372 GCA_034408645.1 Fidelibacterota bacterium
CGGAGTTGCAAAACCAGCCCCGAGACCATCGTGTTGCAGAGGTGGTGGAGGAAGAGTAGCGCCGAAACCGGCTCCAAGACCAGCCCCGAAATCATTAAGTGGCGGATCACGTGGTGGTGGGCTTGTAACGAGGAGATAACAGTGTCAAACGAAACATTAAAAAGTAGAAACGCCGGCGGACATCTTATTACATCGCAAACTCAACGCTCTCATAGAAAACAATTTAGTCCAGGTGGATATCTTGTCGGCCCATCTCATACTGGTGGAGGAATTGAAGCTATTATTGATAACACAGAACCAATTGAAGTTGAAGGTGGTGAATTTATTATACGAAAGAGTATGGTTGATTATTATGGGCTTGAATTTTTACATAGATTAAATCAAGGAGAAGTGGATCTTGGTGTTTCGAATATGAAAAGGGGCGGAAAAATAAGGCGCCGTAGATAAAAATGACAGGTGTTAAAGAGGTTATTAGGTTTTTTGTTTTTATAGTTTCGGAGCTATCATGTCAGGTCTATTAAAACGGGATTACGGAATCTCAGAGAGAGTTATCGATGAGATCTACCTCAATGCGGGATGGAATCTCATTTCTTTTGATACTTATCTTGTCGAGTATCCTTTTGATTCTGAAGGTGTATATCTAGAAAATTTTCCAGCACCAGCGGATGTTTTCGCGGAGATCATTAACGCTGACAATTTAGTAGTAATAACAGGATATGATAATGGCGCTCATATATTTAATCCAGCATTTCCACCATTTTTAAATTCACTAACAAGTATCGAACCGGGCAAGGGATATTGGGTGAAGGTTATTGTGCCGCAAACTTTGACGGTGGGCGGAGTAAATGAACCAGATGCACCAGAATGTTACTGTGATGGTATTATATCGGACTGTGAGTTACAAAGTGAATGTTATGGAGAGTGGACTATAGTGGACCCAGTATGTTACTGTGATAATGATGTGTGGGACTGCGAGTTACAAAGTGAATGTTTTGGAGCGTGGTCATATGAAGACACAGTGATAGAATGGCCAGTTATCGGCGGTGAGTTCTCAATCGATCTACTGGCTGGGTGGAATCTGATCGGCTATCACCAACCCTTCGAATATCATGCACCTGCTGATGCATTTGATGGATTAATAAATGGTCAGGGGCATCAGAATTCTTTGCTTCCGCCGCCGGGTTATGATGAAACTGTAGAAGGGCCCTGGTGTCCGGATCCCTTTTACTCTCCATCGAATAATTTAATAGTAGCAACAGGTTATAATAATGGCGCTATTATATTTAATCCGGATTTTCCACCATTTTTAAATTCACTGGAATATATGGCGCCGTCACCACATTCTGCTGATTCATACGGGCAATATGGGCGTGGCGGAGGTGGATATTGGGTGAAGGTGAATGAGCCTGTTTGTAATTTTAAATGGCCAGGTGTACCATCACTCCGCTCCCCATCAGCGCCTAGGCGTTCAGCAAAACCACCAATGGCGATAGGAAAACAATGCTTCGATGATCCATACACATATTGTCCGCCACCGAGCCCTGCTATGTCATCCGCTGAATGGTATAGTAGTTGTTGTGAAGAACTTGGGATACGTTAAGTATAATCATACAAAAGGTTACAAATAATAATAATAAAAAGAGAGGAAAAGAATGAAATATGGATACGTCTTATCAATAACAAATAGTTTTATAACAGGTTTTATAGTTTTATTATTTTCATTAAACATCATATCTAAAATACAACAAGAGTTGCATGAATTAAAATTAAAGAATTCTAATTTACTATTAAAAATTGATCAACTTAAAACAGAACATAATAAATTAGAATTTAGTGTAACTGGTACGATGTATAGCCCTACCAGAGCTCAATGCGATAAAACTCCAACCATTACAGCAGACGGAACACATATCAATCCTAAAAAAGCATCACATTATAGATTTGTAGCCCTTTCAAGAGATTTATTAAAGAGATGGGGCGGCCCATTTAATTATGGGGATTATGTAGCTGTAAAAGGAACTAAGGGTGGAAAGTATGACGGAATATGGCAAGTTCGGGATACAATGAGTTCAAGATGGATAAAAAGAGTAGATTTTCTCGTAACTAAAGGAACTAGACCGTTCAAGTATACTGGAATTAAAATTATTAAAGTAGTAAGTTAAACTAATATTTATAAATAATATATAATAGGGCAAATAAAATGAATAAAAATTGGCAAGATGAACGAAAAGAGATAGCTGTATGGCTATCTGGTTATTTATCTATGGTCAAGGCATGGGTTGACAAGATATTAGATAATGATGATCAAGATGTTGATAAGAATAAGATAATAGATACTTTAAGTGCCTGGATAGACTATCTTTCAGAAGAAAGAGAAAAGATTATGATGATGAAGAACAGACCAACAGAGGATAATGAGTAAAAAGAATTTAATACTATTTATAGTTATAAGATGAATTTAGGAGACAAAAAATGAAAAGAATGATAATGAATTTTATCATCGGGTTGACATTTGTTAGTACTTTATTTGCGAGGGACTTTGGTTCTTCAATGAGTTTATATGAGGTATATGAACAATCGGGTCCAGCAAATGGATATGATAGATATATGGTACTTGACCCAGAGATACTTTATACTGGTGGTGTGGGCTCAGGAGAAGAGTCTATTTATATTGATGGGAAAGGTGCGGTTATTGACTTGCAAGAAGGAACTGGAATATGGATATCTGGTGATGTTAATAACAACATGACAGGCTCTTTAAATATTGATCGTTGTACTATTGTTAATGGAGGTTCTTATGGAATCAATCTTTCTGGCTATTCAACTAACTCAATTACCAATTGTAATATAATTAATGACCATTGGGGTATTCAAGTTAGTGATAATATAAATGTTGTGATAAGAGATTGTAATTTTGTTGATAATATGTATGGTGTAGCGATTATTGGAACAGAAACAAATGTACATCTTTCGTATTGTAATGGGTGGAATAATGATTACAATTATATGTTGAATTGTTTTGGGTGAGGGACTATATGGGCGGAGTGTTCGCCTGAACCAGGAACAGGAAATATGTTTGAAAATCCAGATTTTGTAGACCCAAGTACTATGAAAGGTAAAGACCCTTATTTATATGACTATAATTCTTGGTCACCTTGTATAGATAATGGTGACCCTGAGTATGATGACCCTGATGGAACAAGGATTGATATTGGAGCAAAGTATTTCGTACAAGAAACAATGTCAGTTGAAAATGAATATACACCTAAAAAATATACTCTCTCACAGAACTATCCAAACCCTTTCAATCCGACAACAACAATCAGATATTCAGTTCCCTTTTCAGGGCCGATATCGTTGAAGATATATGAT
>DASCRE010000257.1:0-7168 GCA_034408645.1 Fidelibacterota bacterium
ACTCAGGGTACCATAGGATATATGATACAGCAATCTTTACAAAATGCCCTGAGAAAAGAAAAAATTGACCGGGAAGTGGTCACATTGGTGACCCAGGTCCGGGTGGACGTGAACGACCCGTCTATTGCTCACCCTACTAAATTTATAGGGAAAAGATATTCTAAAGATGAAGCCCATAAAATGAAAAAAGAATTTGGATGGGTGATAAAAGAACAGGAAAAAGGAAGTTGGCGGCGTCTTGTTCCCTCTCCTGATCCTGAATATATTCTCCATGGAGTTTCAATAAGAACCTTAGTAGAGAAGGGAACCATTGTCCTTGCAGCAGGAGGAGGAGGCATACCGGTTTACAACGATAGTCGGAATTATTTGGAGGGTCTCGATGCGGTGATAGATAAAGATCTTACCGCAGCAAAGCTGGGCTGGATAATTCGGGCAGATGAATATTATATCATCACTGATGTTGACCAAGTTTACTTAAATTTCAATCAAGAAAATCAGGCACCTATTAGACAGATGACTGTCTCTGAGGCCAAACATTATCAAACCATTGGTCATTTTCAAAAGGGAAGTATGGGACCAAAAATACGTTCGGCAATTTTCTTTCTTGAACATGGAGGGAAAAAAGTGGTCATTACCAATATAGCACATATGAGGAAAGCTTTTGGTGGAAATGCCGGTACACAATTAATTAATTAACACAAGAATTATCGGAATGAAAATACACGAATACCAGGCAAAGAAATTATTTCAGAAATATAATGTACGAATACCGGAAAGTATCCCTGCATTTACTGTGGAAGAAGCTTTAGAAGCTTACGATAAACTGAACCGTGATACAGTTGTAATAAAAGCACAAATCCATGCCGGAGGCAGAGGAAAAGGAGGAGGTGTAAAACTGGCTCACACTAAGGAAGAAGTGAAAGAGCTAGCAGACAATATCCTAGGGATGAATCTTGTGACTCACCAAACCGGTCCTGAGGGAAAGGAAGTCCAGCGGTTACTAATCGAATCAGGTGTCAATATCCGGAACGAATTTTATGCAGGTATTGTTTTGGACCGTATAAAAAAACAATACGTCTTTATGGTCTCCACAGAAGGCGGTATAGAAATCGAGAAAGTGGCTGCTGAAACTCCTGAAAAAATCATAAAGGAATGGATTGAACCTGAAGACGGGTTAACTCAAGAGCAAGCAGTTTCACTGGGGCAATCACTAAATCTAACGGAGAGGCAAATTGTATCATCTACTGATATTTTTATGGCTCTTTGGAATGTATTCAACGAGATGGATTGCTCCCTCTTGGAAATAAATCCCCTTGTGGTCACACAGGAAAATGAAGTTATGGCCCTGGATGCAAAAATGAATTTTGATTCCAGTGCCCTTTTCAGGCACCCCGAGCTCAATGACCTTCGTGATGAAAGCGAGGAGGATCCTTCAGAATTGAAGGCTTCCAAACATCAATTGAACTACATCAAATTGGATGGCAATGTGGGGTGCATGGTCAACGGCGCAGGATTAGCTATGGCAACCATGGACATCATTAAACTGCATGGAGGTGAACCGGCAAATTTTCTGGATGTAGGCGGTGTTGCAAATCCTGAAACCGTTGCTAACGGGTTTAAAATTACTCTTTCAGATACAAATGTTAAATCCATTCTCATAAATATTTTTGGGGGAATCGTCCGCTGCGATCGTGTAGCCCAGGGGGTAATTGATGCAATGGAAACCATTCAGGTCAATCTTCCCGTCATTGTTAGGTTGGAAGGAACTAATGCCAAAAAGGCCGGAGAATTGCTCAATAATTCTCCCCTGGACTTTCTGGTAGCTGACAGCCTCAGTGATGCTGCTGAGAAGGCAGTTATAGCCGCAAAAGGGGGCGTGGTATGAGCGTACTGGTAGGACAAAATACACGGCTGATCATCCAGGGAATCACAGGAACAGAAGGATCATTTCACGGCAAACAGATTAAGGATTACGGTACAAACCTCGTTGGCGGGGTAACACCGGGAAAAGGTGGACAAACGGCATTGGATGTTCCGGTTTATAATACCGTACGAGAAGCCAAAAAAAATACGGATGCTAACACCTCTGTTATTTTTGTTCCTCCTAAATTTGCCTCTGGAGCTATCATTGAGGCAGCTGAAGCAGGCTTAGACCTGGTCATTTGTATCACTGAGGGAATCCCAACAAAAGATATGGTAAAAGTTAATAAAGTACTCAAAAAATATCTGACCCGACTCATCGGTCCAAATTGTCCTGGGATTATTTCACCAGGAACTGCCAAGATCGGTATCATGCCCGGATTTATTCATGAACCTGGACATATTGGCGTCATTTCACGATCAGGAACGCTAACCTATGAGGCAGTGCATCAGCTGGTTGCTGAAGGTTTAGGTCAGTCTACTTCAGTAGGAATTGGGGGAGATCCCATTATCGGAACCACTTTCATTGACATGCTGGAACTATTCGCTGAGGATAATGACACCCACGGTGTAGTACTCATCGGAGAAATCGGTGGGTCCGCTGAAGAGGAGACAGCACAATGGGTTGTAGAAAATAATTTTACAAAACCCATAACCGCATTTATTGCAGGTCAAACAGCTCCTCCAGGCAGGCGCATGGGGCATGCCGGTGCAATCATATCAGGAGGACAGGGAACGGCAGCGGATAAAATAAGTGCTTTAAAAGAAGCAGGCATACATATAGCAGAGAGCCCAGCAGAAATTGGTAAAACTATGCATAACGCACTATACTCTTAGTACAATTTGGAGAATTATATATGAAGACTAGAACACTGGCAATCATTAAGCCGGACGCAGTTGCGTCTGGGCATACAGGAAAAATCACAGACAGAATCACCAATGAAGGGTTCACGATTCTAAAATCAAAAGAAATGAAAATGAGCCTTGTACAGGCAGAGGGATTTTATGAGATACACCGAGGAAAACCATTTTATGAGGAGCTCACACATTTTATGAGTTCGGGACCCTGCGTTGTCCTTGCTCTTGAAAAAGATGATGCTGTGAATGAATGGAGGCATGTCATCGGCGCAACAAATCCTGAAGAAGCTGAGGAAGGTACTGTAAGAAAAATGTACGCAAAAAATCTAGGTCAAAATGCGGTACATGGGTCAGACTCTGATGAAAACGGAAAAATAGAGGTGTCCTATTTCTTTGCTGAATGTGAATTGATCAAAAATTGAACTTTTACTAAAACAAATTAACCTCTGAAAGTGAGCTGTTAAGGATTTCATTAACGTTGTACAAATATTTCATCTATCTACTTTTATTTATATGTGTTTTTTCAAGCTGCGATAAATCAAACTCTAATGGGTACACAGGTGAACTAATGGCCATTACAGCAAAAAATCCTGATGATATACCCTCGCTTAGATACAAGTGGTTTGTTTCTGAAAAACCAAAAGAAAGTAATCTAAAATTGAGTGGTGTAAAATTATCCGAAGATGAGTCTACCCTATCTTTCGTACCAGATATTGCCGGTCATTACAATTTCAGAGTATCTGTTTCCTGGTACGGAGAAGTTATCTCTATCCAATCATTTCCACTGGAAATTGGGACGAATTTTCAGAATTCTCCTAACAATAAAGTTGAAGAACCAAGTCCATCAACAAGTTGGACAAATGAAGACAATTCATGGTTGGAAGATTCGATTAAAAAGCCGGAGACAAAATCTATCCCAAAGTTTAAGGAAATCGTTGAACCAGAATTAAAATCAATTTCTCCTAAAAATAATGAAAATTATTACACCATTCAGGTGGCCGCAAAAAAGGATAAAAAAAGTGCGGAAAAATTCATGAAAGAAATGCAGATAAATGGATTCGGTGCGTATATTCAGGAATCTTATAAAGAAGATTCCAAAGAATTGTGGTATAGGATTAGGGTGGGGTCGTTCGTATCAAAAGATTCTGCTGTAATCGTTTCTGATAAAATCCGTCACTCTATGAACGTAAGTTCATGGATTGATTATGTAAGAGAAACCAAGGAGTAATTATAATGGAACCTATGAAATTGCATTTTGACATTCGTGATATCTTTAGGGCACCCCGCCTTGCATTAAGCGGAAAAAAGATAATGATCATGCTAAAGGGTATCTTGATAGGTTATGCAGCATATTGGATATTCACGACTATATCATTCATTCTATGTGGATATACCTTAGGCAATATGTGGGCAGATTATGGACTTTATCCATGTCTCTTTACAGTTGGGGTGACGGGGGGGTATATCCCCTGGTATGCCTGTGCGGTCTATGATATCGGAGTTTTTCTTTTGATTGTTTCCATCTCATTATCCTGTACACAAGTTTCAAGGGTTACCTATAAACAACTAAAAGGAGATGAGTTTTTCTCATCCACTGATGCGTGTAGCTATGTTAAAAAACACTGGCAGGCTGTAATTATGGCACCGGTGTCCATAGCACTAATTATTACATTTTTTCTATTTTTCTCAGGTATATTTGCTCTATTTGGGAAAATTCCCTATGTCGGAGAATTCCTTTTTTCTATTCCTTATCTCTTTTATTTCCTAGGTGCCTTGTTCACGATTTATACGGGTATTGTGTTTCTTATTTCTCTTATATATTCACCGGCAATCGTTGGAGTTGGAGAGGAAGATACAATGGGCACTGTTTTTCAATCATACTCCATTACATGGTCTCAACCTTGGAGGGTAATTCTTTACCATATATCACTCCTTCCAGTTCTAGTCATTGGAGTACATGTCTTTAAATGGTTTATGACAACTAGCTTCTCACTGATTAATGCTGTATTTGGATGTGATTGGTTCATGGGTGATAAATTAAACCGGATTGTCAGTAACGCATATGAAAATATATATCCCGAATTCATAAATCAGATTTGTCTATCCTTTAATGCCATCTGTACAACCGCATGTAATTCCTGTTGCTCCTGTCTATCATTTATTCCATTTAATAATGGCAGTGATTTGAGTGGAACAGAAGTGATTTCTTCTATTATTCTCAGTTGTTTTCTTTTTATAATTGTATTAGCAGTTGTGTCTTATGGACTATCCATTTTGAGCGTATCAGAAACCCTTATGTATATAATCTTTAAGAAAAAATCTGATGACGATAATCTTTTAGATCATAAAGATGAAGATGAGTTAGAGGATGAGGATGAAACAGGATTTGACACAAACGATGGTTCAGACAATGATGACCAAACAGGCACTATTGATGAGAAAGATTCCACTGTCAATGCATCAAATGATGATAACAAAAAATCTGATTCTACTAAAGAAGTTCCTTCTGAGTGAGAATTGATGAGCACATGTATTTTAAATAAATTTAACATTGATTAAATCAGCTTTGGTTCCCTTAGGCATATGCAGTTATTTCGAAACGAATTACAGATTGGATTTGATAAAAAAGATTACTCAATTTCTGTAGAGTCCCTTGATATTCCTAATTTAACATTTGCTGAACCGAACGTTAGCTGTGTGTTAACCTGTAAATCTGAAAATCAGGGGTTCAGATTAAATGGAAATTTGTCATGTAACCTGTTGATACATTGTGATAGATGTCTAACAGAATTTCAAAATCATCAAGATATTTTATTTAGCTTAATATTAACATCTCAAAATGATCTCCATAGAGAAGAAAACAATGAAATTATTTTTTTTATGGAGGATATGGAGCACATTGATATTTTATCCTTCATCAAAGATACTATTCAACTCTCTATGCCAATGAAGATTCTATGTGAAAAATCATGTGAGGGGTTGTGCTCTCACTGTGGTGTCAATCTGAACCTTCAATCTTGTGATTGTAAATCCAGAAAAGGGCTTACACACTTTAAAGAACTGGATCATTTAATTTCAAACTAAAAAAAGGAAACTATTATGGCTCTACCAAAAAGAAGGCAGTCAAAGGCACGTGGAAGAAAAAGACGAACTCATTATAAATCAGCGGCTGTCAATTATGCCAACTGTCCTCAATGTGGATCAACAAAACTTCCACATCGTGCTTGTCCAAACTGTGGTTATTATCGAGGCAGACCAGTTATCTCTACAAACGACTGATAAGAAAAGGTGAATATCGCTCTCGATATCATGGGTGGTGATGAAGCGCCCTCAGCGGGTATTTTAGGTGCTTTAGATGCCCATAAAACCCTTCATGAAAGCATCAACTTTACCTTGGTTGGAGATGAGTCAATTATTCTGAATAACATGAGCAATAATTTACCCGATAATTTTTCTATTTGCCATGCCCCTGAAAAAGTGACAATGGAGGACAAAGCCTCTAGGATCTTAAAAACAAAACCAGATTCATCCATTGTAAAAGGATTAAAATTAGTGAAACAGAAAAAAGCCGATGCTTTCATCAGCGCAGGGAGTACGGGAGCGGTCATGGCAACCGCTCTTTTATTATTGGGCAGAATTAATGGTGTAAAACGACCGGCTTTGGGAGCATATATCCCAACAAATATCGGTGGAAAAATATTATGTGACGTAGGTGCAAATCCTGAAGTAAGACCAATTCACCTTTTACAATTTGCAGTTATGGCATCATACCATTTGGAACATATTGAAGGATTTAAAAATCCAAAGGTGGGTTTGGTAAACATTGGTGAAGAACCAAACAAAGGAAATGAACTCTATCAAAAAACCTATAAACTCCTCAATGATAGTCTTCCAAACTTCATTGGAAATGTAGAAGGTAGGCATCTCCTGACCAGTGATGCCCGAGTACTAGTTTGTGATGGATTTGTTGGAAACACCGTTTTGAAATTTGCGGAAAGCTGGATTAATATTTTCAGTGAAGAGATCAATGAACGTATTAAAGAAAAGTTGACTTTCAGGCTAGGCGCTAAATTGATGAAACCGGTATTTAATTCTATGAAAAAACAGTATGACTATGAAGAACATGGTGGGACACCCTTGTTAGGTGTGAATGGTGTCTGTATCATAGCCCATGGCAGTGCAGGTGCTAAATCAATTAAAAATTCCATATTTGTTGCAAAAAAATGTGTTGAAAATAATTTTATTGATAATATTCTAGATTCAATTGGAAATTTTTTAGCAGAAAATAATTGAAAGCGTTAATTACCCAAACAGCAAAATATTTACCGGAAAAGGTATTAACTAATTTTGACCTTGAAAAAATGGTTGATACAACAGATGAATGGATTCA
>DASCRE010000258.1:0-2097 GCA_034408645.1 Fidelibacterota bacterium
TAATTTATCTCAATTAAAAACATTATATTTATTCGGCAATAATTTGTCTGATACGCTACCGTCATTCAATGCTGGTTTGGCATTAGAAGAAATAAAATTATATCAAAATAATTTATCAGGAGTTATTCCTGAATCTATAAAAAATTTATTACAGTTGAGAAATTTGCAGCTAAATTATAATAATTTATCAGGAGAAATACCAATTGACTTATTAAGACTTCCTAATATGAATACTTTGAAACTTTCACATAATCAACTAACAGGTCTAATCCCCGAGGATATATGCAATATTGAAAGAGTATATTTGGAGGATAATATTTTAACTGGCCCAGTTCCTGATTGTGTCTGTAATATGGTATATATTTCATTATCAAATAATAATTTGTGTGAAGATTCTCCAAATTGTATTGACATTGGTTCACAGTCTTGTTCTCCTTAAAAATATCTTTCAGTTCATTACTAATGTGTATTAAATTATATGGTAACATAATTAAACTTATTAATGGAAGGAGTAGGTTATAAGGATGTATAAGTTATTTTTATTAGCAGTAACAATTGGAGGTTTTGTTTTCGCTGGTTCATTGGATAATGCTCTCAAATCCGTTGAAGCATCTGATCAAAATAATAATCAATATTGTTTTGCAGAAGATACCAGTGATGATGATAATAAGTTAGAGCGTCGCCGTAGGAAAGGAAATAAAGGCCGAAGAAGAGGCGGCAATGGTTTAAGATAATCCAATTTATCTATTTATAAAAAAAGCCTGGCAGAAGCCAGGCTTTTTTTATGTCTGATAAAAATTGTACGATTAATTTTCTAGTATCGAATTCGCTATCTGCACCAAATCTAAAATATTTACTACACCGTCTCCATTGAAATCAGCCGCACATTCATAGGTGGGGGTACTTATTTCAAGTACATAATTAGATATTTGCACCAGATCCAGGATATTGATTATTGTATCTCCATTCACATCTCCCAATTCCACACTGCACTCGGAATCGCTACTATAGATATAACATCCTGTCCGCTGATTATTTCCCCGAAACATATTCCAGTTGTTTCCAGCACTTCCTGATTCCTTAATATCGATGACTGTGAGATTATTCATGGCGCCGCTGATCATTTCCATATCTCCATCATCATCTATATCTAGAACTAAAGGCGGACCAGTAAATGGCAGTCCATTATCCAATGGAAAGTGATGAAAATGACTGCCATCCTTGTGCAGTATAAAAACAGTGCCTGTCTCAGAGATCGCCAGGATTTCAGGTTCCGCATCGCCATCTATATCTGAAAAAACAATGCCTCCTTCTATATTCCCATCCAGCATTATAGGCCATCCAGAAAGCGTATTTCCATCCATATCTACTGCATAAACATTATCATCCTTTGATCCAAACATTGCATATAGATTGTCATTTATATCAATGAAAGAAGGAGATGTGTTCACTTTATCACCAGTTAATATAGAGAAACGTAAACTACCATCGCTATTAATGGCATATAGATTATTATCATTATTGCCGGCAATAATGATTTTCTCCTCACCTATATCTGCAATTGATGGTGCTGCCTGAAATTTATCACTGGCAGTAAATGGGAATCCAGGAGCGGTTTCGCCATTATCATAAATGAGGTACATGTGATCATCATCAGTGCCAATGACAATATCATCCTTTCCATTGTCATTAAAATCAGAAAGGGCAGGGCCGGCTTTTGCCTTTTCTCCAAGATTTAAAGGGAAGCCGTTTACATCACTGCCATCCGGGTTTATAACAAAAAGCTTATTATTTGAAGAGTACCCGGAGAAAACGATTTCCAGACCTTCATCATCATCTAGATTTCCGATAGCCGGGGTACCAATGAGATACACTTCTGTTTCATAGTCGAGCTTCAGTCCCATATGGTCAAAAATATATAGGTGTTTAGATTTTGATGGTATGGCAAAATCTAGATAGCCGTCTCCATCCAGATCTGCAGATGCTGCTGATCCCCATATCTGATTACCGGTATCAAAAGGGAAGCCGCTATTCATAATCTCAGAACCATTTGCATTGTAGATATGTATCACCCCATTATAATCTCCAAAGATAATC
>DASCRE010000259.1:0-3727 GCA_034408645.1 Fidelibacterota bacterium
GGGGAGAAATTCAAGACTCGACAATTTACAAGCAGCCATTTTAAGTCATAAACTTAAATCTTATAAAAATGTTATTGAACGTAGACGTGAAGTCGCTCAAATGTATCAAGATCGTTTGGGTGGATTACGTGAATTACAACTACCGCCATCACCTGATAGTAATCTGGATTATTATGATGTATATCAAAACTATGAATTACAAGCAGACAAAAGAGATGAATTGAAAAATCATTTAGGTGAAAAAAGTATCGGGACTTTAATTCAGTGGGGAGGGCTTGCTGTTCACCAGTTCAAGCAACTTGGCTTTCATCAATCTCTACCAAAAACTGAACAGTTTTTTGAACGTTGTCTTATGTTGCCAATGAATATTTTTATTAGCAATAATGATGTTGAGTATATTTGTGAAAAAATAAAGGAATTTTATAGAATTTAATGATTAAAAGATTTTTTGATATTGTTATTTCGTTAATACTTGTAATTATTTTTTCACCTTTTTTAATTATTTTTGCTTTTCTTATTTGGAAGCAAGATTGGCATTCACCTTTTTATGTAGCACCGAGGGTAGGAAAGAACGAAAAGATATTTAAAATGATAAAATTCCGCTCTATGATTGTGAATGCTGATAAAAGTGGAGTTGATTCAACGTCAGCAAATGATAGTCGGATAACACCTTTAGGTAATTTTATAAGGAAGTATAAAATTGATGAACTCCCCAACTTTTTCAATATTTTATTAGGCGAAATGAGTTTTGTAGGTCCGAGACCCAATGTAAAAAGAGAAACAGAACTATACACAATAGAGGAGAAACATTTATTAACGGTTCGGCCTGGCATCACAGATCTGGCATCAATTGTTTTTTCAGATGAAGCGGATATTCTGGAGGGTTCGTTAGATCCGGATTTAGATTATAATCAATTAATAAGACCTTGGAAAAGTAAGTTGGGCATTTTTTATATAAATAAAAGATCAATTTGGATGGATATTCAACTTATGTTTTTAACAGCAGTTGCAATAATATCAAAAACAAAGAGCATAAGATCGATAAACAAAATATTAATAAAATCTTCTGCCGATGAACAATTAGTATATGTTTCATTAAGAGACGGGCCTCTTTCTCCCCACCCGCCGCCAGGATCTAATAATATTGTAACATCAAGAAATTAAATTGAGAGTAAAATTAAAATCAAAGGCATACTTCATATTTGGAGGATGCGGCAAAATAGGGTTTGTGAATGTTTATTTTCCACAACCTAAAGCCCATTTTTATTTTGAATTGGGTACTGACGACAGTCGAGCAAATATAACTGATTTAAAAGCCCACTGGGATCATGCAATAGGATATATTTTAGGGTTTAAAAAATATGGAATTATGGGCAATAAATCATTATTTATTGGATTAGAAGTGATAAGCACTAAACCCAAATTTTTATGATCGGGCGATCTATTTACACTCATCATATGACAGAAGACGATGGGGCGCAAATTCTGGCTCTGATTCTGATGATAAAATAATTATGTTAGGGTATATAAAAAATGATCTTTCAATAATTACAGCGTTTAAAGTCCGAGTATGAAAAACTCCAAAAAGGCCAGAAACAATTACAGTTGCCAACAGGTGTGGATCAAGGGGTTGATCCCGCTACCGGCTTACCCCTTCAAGCTCAAATTACGCCATGCCAACCAATGGGTGTAGATGAAATAGTGGAAGACGAAGGATTGAAACATTTTGGATATGAATTCTTTACTCGCCGGAATGAGGTAACATTTTGGGAAAACCTCCCGACCCATGCCAATTATCTTTTGGGATCTGGGGATGAGTTGGTGGTCTCACTGTAGTGAATCCCGGGATCTATGAATCCATCCCAGTAGAGACAGTGTATGATTTGATCCGGCATGCCGCCGATCTTTTCACCAATATAACTTTTTGTTGTTATTAAATGAATATATTGTGTATTATCCTCTGAATAAGTATTAACATTGTGTGTATTTTACGTGAATAAATACATTCTAAATCATACAATTTCTCTCTAGAGAAGGGACTGAAATTATGAAAAAAGTCATATTTCTGATGATTCTTGCTAGTAGTTTACTAATTGGCCAATCAACTCAGGAGTTGATGAAGATGGCCAAGAAGGCAGGAATAAACACAGAGGCCCAGGCGAGATCGCTGGCTAGGCAGCGCGGATTGACTATCAAAGACGACCAGGTAGCAGATACGCTGGAAAATATAATACAAGGAGTTATTCAAGATGGACCAGTAGTTGAAGAGGGATTCGAGACACTGATCGATACAGTAACTGAGGGACAACTTGCTGCTCAGCCTCTCCAATATTTTGGTTATGACATTTTTCAAGGTGATCCTGGTGTTTTTCAATCATCAACTTTTGGTGCCGTCGATCCCGACTACAATATTGGTCCCGGTGATGAGGTTATCATTATGCTCTGGGGGGAAACCCAATTTCGCCAGGTGTTTACAGTGAACAGGGAAGGGTTTATTTTTCTCCCGGAAGTGGGGCAGGTATTTGTAAACAGCATTACTCTCGGTGAGTTGGAACGTAAACTTTTTCGTTTACTTTCAAAGGTTTACTCCAGCATTAACCCTTCATCAGGCAAGGCCTCTACTTTTATGGATGTGAGTTTGGGAAACCTGCGCCCGCTGCGAATCATAGTATTGGGTGAAGTCTCACAGCCGGGAGCTTATTCAGTGAGTACTTCAACCTCGCTATTTACTGCTCTATACTATTTCCGCGGCCCGACCACCCTTGGATCTCTGCGTGATATCAGGTTGATTAGGGACGGTAAACAGGTAGCGTCCGTTGATTTTTATGATTACCTGCTGAGTGGAAAACAGTTGAATGATGTCCGGCTTCAACTGGATGATGTGATTTTTATCCCGCCCCGCGGAAAAACGGTTACCATTCGGGGGGCGGTCAAACGAAATGCAATTTTTGAATTGAAAGAAAAAGAGAGCATCAAAGACCTTGTTGAAATGGCTGGCGGCCTGGAGATGACTGCCTATCTTGAAAGAGCCCAGGTTGACCGGGTGGTTCCCTTTGAAGAAAGAACAGATGAATGGAAGGACCGGGTGATATCTGATTTCAATATCGGTGATGAAATAACCGGTGAAACTCTGATGCAATTGGAAGATGCTGACAATATCCAGGTATTTTCAATTTTGGATATTCACCAGAATACTGTATATCTCTCTGGGTCTTCGGTTGTCCGGCCTGGCCGGTATGAATTAAAAAATGGGATGCGTATCAGGGAACTGGTGGAAAAAGCAGGCGGTCTGCTGAATGATGCATATCTGGGAGCAGCCCATTTAGTCCGTACACGGGAGGAAAACCTGCAAAAACAATTGATTTCCTTTCATTTAGATGGAGCGATGGAAGGTGATTCAGTGAATAACCTTGAATTACAATGGAATGACAGCCTAATCATTTACAATAAAAATACAATCACCAATGCTTTTAAGACAGTTTCCATCAATGGATCGGTAAAAACTCCGGGAGAATATTCATTTTTTCCGGGTATGAACCTAGGAGACCTGTTTCTTGACGCGGGCGGTTTCCCGTTAAATGTTATGAGGGCAAAGGTGGAAATAGCGAGTATTGATCCTATGAATCTCAATCCGAAACTGTATTCAAAGACACGACAGATACTATTTAATCGTGAGGGCGGTCAGACAGAATTTTTCTCTATGGATGATCTGCTAAATAAGATCAAT
>DASCRE010000260.1:0-2206 GCA_034408645.1 Fidelibacterota bacterium
GAGATAGTTTTCTATATAGGTAAATGCATCTTCGACTTGGACACTCTCACCATAGCGGGAATAAATACCACCATTGACACTTATTCCAAAAAGGGATGAGCCTATCCCAAAAAGATAAAAAAGAAGAAGTATAAGGATATGTGAAATGCTTTTTATTGTTCTGGTTTAGCCACTGATGTGGAATCTTCTGAGGTTTCCATTGTCAACCCAAGAGCATCCAAAATAATAGATTCAATTTCTTTTTCATCCCCGGGGATATAGCCTGTATGCTCCCACAATATTTTATTATCCTGTGAAACCAATATTGAAAAGGGAAGCGCCTCTGAATTGAATTTGCTAAAAAATTTCTGTTCCATATCTAAATATACAGGAAAAGTAATATTTTTTGATTTTAGAATAGATGTTATTTTTCTAGCAGTTTTAGAATCATCTACATTTATACCCAAAACCTGAAAATTATTTTCACTGTATTTATGATGTAATATTTCCAGTTTTTTCATTTTTTTTAGACAGGGGACACACCAGGTAGCCCAAAAACTTACAAATGTTAATTTTTCCTCGATGATCTTATCTGTTAAGATATTTTTTCCCTTCATTGTCTTGATCTTCACTATTGGTAGATCTCTCAATTCTTTATTGGTTGTGCTGTCTTTTGTGACTCCACATAAAGCAACTGTGGTTAAGACAACGATAGGTAGTGTGGTCATATATTTTTTCATTTTCATCTTATCCTAATAAAATTATTTACAATAAAAAATGGGGATTTAGAAATTTGACCCTGCCTATTGCCTTATTATTCCAATGAGTCATTTTGATTATTTAGAATTATTATCCTGGATCTTTTTCCATGAATCTCTTAAGGGAACGGTTCGATTAAACACGAGGTCATCCTGGGTTGAATCCATTTGATCAAGACAAAAATATCCCTGCCGCTCGAATTGAATGGTCACACTCTTTTCAATGGCTGATATCGCCGGCTCTATTCTGCAATCTTTTAATATTTTTAATGAATCAGGATTAAGATTATCAGAGAAGTGATCTCCATCAGGGACTTTCCCTGGGTTCTCTGAAGTAAACAATCTATCATACAATCTTACCTCAGCGGGGATTGATCTACCAGCAGAAACCCAATGAAGAGTACCCTTTACTTTTCTACCGTCAGATGCAGAACCTCCTTTGGTATCCGGATCATAGAAACATCGCAATTCGACTACTTCTCCATTTTCATTTTTTATCACTTTTGTACAGGTTATAAAAAATGCATAGCGCAGCCTTACTTCCTTTCCTAGGGTTAAACGAAAGAACTTTTTGGGTGCATCTTCCATAAAATCAGATTTTTCGATATAAAGTTCTTTTGTAAACGGGATTTTGCGTTTTCCTGCATCTGGATCTTCAGGGTTGTTGATTCCATCCACCTCAACCACTTCTCCATCAGGGAAGTTTTCAATGACCACCTTTAATGGATCCAAAACACCCATAAATCTCAATGCAGTTTTGTTTAAATCTTCCCTCACAGAATACTCTAACAATGCCATATCCGCTATCATATCCCGCTTTGCAACACCAACCTTTTCTGCAAAAGAGCGAATGGATGCTGGGGAATATCCACGACGACGCATTCCAGAAATAGTGGGCATTCGTGGGTCATCCCAGCCTGAAACATGATTTCCTTCCACCAGTTCAAGGAGCATACGTTTGCTCATGACAGTATAATTAAGATTCAATCTGGCAAATTCAATTTGTCGGGGACGATATACATCTAATTGTTCCAAAAACCAATCATATAGAGGACGATGATCCTCAAATTCCAATGTGCAGAGAGAGTGGGTAATCCCCTCGATAGAATCCTCCAACCCATGCGCCCAGTCGTACATAGGATAAATGCACCATGTATCACCGGTACGATGGTGATTTTCATGCAAAATCCTGTAGATAACAGGATCTCTCATATTTAGGTTAGGATGACTCATGTCAATTTTTCCTCTTAAAACTTTTGAGCCATTGGGGAATTTCCCTGCTTTCATCCCTCTGAATAGATCAAGATTTTTGTCAATAGATCGCTCTCTAAAAGGGCTCTCTTTCCCAGGTTCCTTTAGAGTGCCTCGGAAATTATTTATTTCTTCAGCTGTCATATCACAGACAAAGGCTTTTCCTTTTTTTACTAAAGTTTCTGCATGACTGTACATCTCATCAAAATAATCCGATG
>DASCRE010000261.1:0-2807 GCA_034408645.1 Fidelibacterota bacterium
GGTTTACGAACAAAGACCGGTATGATGGTAGGCCTAGGAGAAACGAAAAAAGAGGTAGTAAATACTATGGAGGAAGTTGCTAAAATTGGAGTAGATATCTTTACTATTGGCCAATATCTTCAACCTACAAAAAATCACCTACCCGTTGATAGATATGTTGGACCCGAAGAGTTTGAAATATACCATAAAAAAGGAGTTGCCCTTGGATTTAAGATAATGGAGTCCGGTCCATTGGTAAGAAGTTCTTATCATGCTGATAAACAGGCACGAGTATCTATTGATATCGGTAAACCTTAACAAAAATGATTCGGCCAGATAAAATAGTTTACCATACATAAGATATAACAGAATGTAATCCACTAATTTTTTCTGGTATTCCTGTAACATTCAGATATTTAACTCAGATTAATCTTATATCTGCCATTTATGCAGATATAGTTTACTTTAAATGACAAGGATTCAAGTTTTGAACAATGGTACATTCTTTGTCTATATAGAGACATTGAAAAAAGAAAGGTTGAAATGACTGAAGATAAAAAAAATGAAATAGAAATAACTGACAAGGACGATCTTGACGTGGAAGTATATTCAGTAATGCCGTTACGGAACACTGTTTTGTTTCCTCAGCAAGTTATCCCCATATATGTAGGACGAGAGAAGTCTTTAAAACTCATTGATAATTTAGATAAAAAAAATAAATATATCGTTGTAGTTGCCCAGGAAGATGGCTCCATAGAAAATCCAAAGCCTGAAGATTTATATGCTTTTGGCACTCTTGCTATGGTATTGAAAGTCTTTGAAATGCCTGATAACAGCAAATCAGCTATCGTTCAGGGAGTGGACAGAGTAAAATTATTATCTTTTATTGAAACAGAACCATATTACAGGGCAACTGTACAGCGAGTGAAAGAAAAAAAACCAAAGGATGATATTGAAATAGATGCGTTGGTAAAAAATCTGCGTGGCACTTTTAAGGATTTAATCAGGGTTGCACCCAATCTTACAGAAGAACATTCTGGGATGTTATCCAATATACAAAAACCCAACCGCCTGGCAGACAGAGCAATTTCCCTTCTGACACTCTCTAATTCTGAAAAACAGACCATTTTAGAAGAGATGAATATTAAAAAACGTGTGGAAGAAGCCAACTCAATTTTATCTAAAGAGATTGAAAGAATCAAATTAGGAGAAGAAATTCAAAGCGAAGTTCAGGATGAAATAGCAAAATCTCAGAGGGAGTATTATCTCAGAGAGCAGTTAAAAGCAATAAAAAAAGAATTGGGCGAAGATGAGGGATCTGTCGAGCTGACAGAATTGGAAAAAAAGATCAGAAAAACAAAGATGAATAAGGAAGCTGAAAAAGTTGCCCTTAAGGAATTAAATCGATTAGAAAAAATTCCAACTCAGTCCCCTGAATATTCTGTTGCAAGAACATACATTGACTGGCTGATTGATCTACCCTGGTCCATAATGACTAATGATCAGATTAAGATAAATAAAGCCCAGAAAATATTGGATGAAGACCACTATGGATTGGAAAAGGTCAAAGAGAGAATATTAGAATATTTGGCTGTTAGAAGATTAAAACAGAAAAAAGACCCAAAAAAATCTGTAAAAGGACCTATTCTTTGTTTTGCAGGGCCTCCCGGTGTTGGAAAGACATCATTGGGAAAATCCATCGCTCGTTCTATGGGACGAAAGTTTGTCCGTATTTCTTTGGGTGGTGTAAGAGATGAAGCAGAAATTAGAGGGCATCGCCGAACTTATATTGGCGCCCTTCCAGGAAGAATCATCCAGTCCTTGAAAAAAGCGGGAACCAACAATCCTGTGTTTATGCTAGATGAAATTGATAAACTCGGTTCTGATTTCAGGGGAGACCCATCTTCAGCTATGCTGGAAGTATTGGACCCCGAACAAAATCATGCTTTCAATGATCACTATCTGGAAGTGGATTTTGACCTAAGTAATGTCATGTTTATTTCCACAGCTAATTACAAGGATGCAATTCCACCTGCATTGAAAGACAGGATGGAAATTTTAGAATTTTCGGGATACATTCAGGATGAAAAATTAAAAATAGCACGAAATCATTTACTCCCAAAACAAATTGATGAGAACGGATTAGATAAAAAAGATGTTTCTATGGATTCAGGTGCAATAAAAGAACTCATAGAATCCTATACACGCGAAGCGGGAGTGAGAAATCTTGAACGGGAAATTGCCAATGTATTACGAAAAGTCGCCCGTGATAAAATTGAAAAGAAAACCAAAAAAACAAAGGTTAATAAAAAGAAAGTTGGTGAATATTTAGGTGCTCCCCGGTTTTATTCTGAACTTGCAGAACGAGCTACAAAACCCGGAGTTGTTACCGGTCTTGCGTGGACAGCAGCTGGCGGTGATATTTTATTTATCGAATCATCCAAAATGAAGGGGAAAGGAACTCTAACGCTTACGGGACAATTGGGAGATGTAATGAAGGAGTCCGCAACTGCTGCCCTAACATACGTTCGATCTCACACTGATATTTTGGGTATCCCGGAAGATTTTCATGAAAAAACCGATGTACATGTTCATGTCCCTGCTGGAGCTATTCCCAAAGACGGCCCATCTGCAGGTGTGGGTATGTTTACTTCAATTGTTTCCCTAATGACAGGATATCCTGTTCAAGATAAGGTTGCTATGACTGGAGAGATTACACTTCGTGGTAATGTGCTCCCCATTGGTGGGGTAAAAGAAAAAGTGACCGCTGCACATCGATCTGGAATAAAAACTGTGATACTACCCGCTCATAATGAAAAAGATTTAGA
>DASCRE010000262.1:0-26778 GCA_034408645.1 Fidelibacterota bacterium
AATACCAAGTCTTACAAAGGTTGATAGGATAGCCATCTGCTCTTCGCGGTCTTCCAAACCTTCCCTTAACTTACCTAAAATACCTTTCTTCTTTTCTTTTCTTTACACCAATTTCCTATGGAAAGACGGGGGGCGGTTGTTTCCCACCTCTTTGCATAAAAGTGGGGATGGGGTAAATTGAAGAGATGAAACGCCTTTTACTTATACCATTAGTGTTGAATAGGAGATAAAATGAAGAAATTAATATAATTTAATTTATTATCACTGGCTGTGCCAAACTTTTCTTTCTGAGCTTTGCCCAATAATATGTCCCAAAGCCAGTCGCAAATTCAAAGGCAGTAAACAAAGCTAAATTCCAAGCAATACCACTAGTAAAACCGTAGCTATGGAGACCCACATTCAATAAATTCACACCAAACCAAGCCATCATTACTACAATATTATTTATTATCAAACCAAGTGCAAAACCTTCCGGTTTTACCTTGGCAGTGAGACGCAGATGAATCATCATTACATGCCACATAACAATCAGAAGAGCTCCATTTTCCTTGGGATCCCATCCCCAGAACCGGCCCCAGGACTGATCTGCCCAAATCCCTCCCAGAATAGTTCCAAAAAGGGTAAAGAAAAGAGCGATGAGTGTGATTCCGAACATATTTTTATTGATACTTTTTAACAGAGTCTTATTTTCAGGGCTCCGTATCATTTGTATGAGGTACAAATGCCCGATAAATCCAGCAACCACTGTTACTCCATAACCAAGTGTAATGGTAGTAACATGGGTTGCCAACCAAAAATTTGAATTGAGGACAGCTACCAGCATCCCCAGTGTATCTCCATCTGAAGCATAACCAAAACCAATATAATGAAAAACAGCTCCACTTACTGCTCCGGTAAATAATCCCAGTCCATCTCTGCGAAAATATTCAAGTATAACTGAACAGATCACTGTGACAAATCCCACAAAAATAACGGATTCATATAAAGTGGACACTGGTGGGCGTCCCATAATGACCATTCTCAGGTAAATGCCATAGATATGATACAAAAGCCCCGTACAAAGTAAGCCCGAGGAAATCCTTTGAAAATATTTGGGTTGATGAAACATCCAGCTTAATCCAAGAAAAATAAATGCTAATAAATAAAATGCTACACTGATATAAAATAGATTTGCTTTATTCATCCAAGTTTCTTTTTTTAGCAAATTGATATCTGTTTTTCCTGTGGTAATGGATGCAATTCCTGCCTCATAGTCCATCAACGATGACATCATTTTGTTTTCATCACCCAAAGCTCGTCCAGTTAGATATTTTTCCAGAGCATTGAGGATTTTATCTTGGTAGGGTACACGGGATCTTCCATCCATTAACTCCCAGGGAGAAAGCCAAGTTCCGGTCTCGTCAAGAGGAGACGGAGGAATTAATT
Organism: Fidelibacterota bacterium; assembly: GCA_034408645.1. Lineage (GTDB taxonomy): Bacteria > Fidelibacterota > Marinisomatia > Marinisomatales > AB-629-J13 > AB-629-J13. The sequence continues at coordinate 1,426 of DASCRE010000262.1, forward strand.
TCAGTGCTTTTGCAAAATCCTCTGAACTGATGTGTTGGAGTGTTAAAAGAATTCTATTAAGCTCTTTATCAGGTTCTGACCACTTATCTTTTGGTTTATTCATATTATTATGGAACATTTCAGATAAAGTTTGGAACTGTTTTGTAAGATGTGCGTAACTGACCGCTTTACCAGGTGATGTATTCAGTTTATCTGCAAGGAGAGAATCATTGATTTCAATAATAGGTACCAGACAACTCAGACTATAAGCAATTTCTTTGAAGCGGGTTGCATTGAAGTATATTTCCAAAAGCTGTTGTTCAAAAATAGTACGAGATTCATCAGATTTTTTGTGGATTACACTAATTAATTCTACTTGTTCCATGAGTCCTGGAAACACTTCAATAAAACTATATTTATGATCATTGGTCCATTCCAATCTCAGGCTGGAAGTAACTTCAGGATTCCGAATATTAAATACCTTTTCCCTTCCTCCTTTTTCAGGATTGAGTATCAGTTCAAACAACCAGTCAATTGCAGACAATTTTTCATGTTTCACAGACCGTTTGCCGTATAGTGCCAATAACTGGTTTCGGGAAAAGGTATCCAGCGGTTTGACGCGACCTTCATCCTGGATAGGAAAATCTCTTTCATCAAAATTTCTACCATACAATAAGGGAAGAAGAATAAAAATAGAAATGAATAATCTTAAACAGAATTTCATCATGAACTATCCCTAGTATTTTTTCGTAATAGCTTCGGCATACTACTAAATAAATGTAGAAGCATTCCGATACTCATAATAATACTTGAAATATAGGGAAATAATCTTCCATAATTTTTTACAGCTGCTAGCACTGTTGTATCTCCTTCGATGCCCTCAATAAAAGATGCTTGAAAAAAGGTATAGCCTTTATGACGCAAGGGTTCATTCATCTCAATTAAAACTCTTCTGGGGATGCCATTTTCAATCAGGTTGACTTCCGAACTATAACTTTTTGCTATACCAGTTCCAGCATGCACTACTTTTTTGAAATCCAATAATTCAATTGCAAAAGGAAGGTATGTTCGTTTTCTCCGAAAGATAAATTCATATTTTTGATTATTTATGTTCGCAGTTTGTGTCACAGATTGTCCCAAGAAGATACCATAAATCCCATCGTTACTGGATCTGGAATTTGTAATCCTATAGGTAATCCCGGGACGATTTTGGTTGTTTTCTTTTTCATTCTTTAGCTCACTCAATATAAAATTTTTCAACATACCCTTATATTGGATTCCTGCTGGTTCATTACGCTTTAAGGGTTCGCAATTTCTAAAATAGTTTATAATTTCAATATTAAAATTCAGGTTTTCATGGGATAAAACATTTCCCTTTTCCAGTATGGGCTGATCAAAAACTGTGTATTCATCTAGGCTTTCATTTGAAGTATTAATGATAGTCAGCTCCATATCATGATAGTCATCCACATGATTTGATTGAGCTCCTTCTTCAATTACCATGTTTCCCTCTGAACTGAATATTGCTGTGAGCCCTCCACCTATAAGAAGGAGAAGTGCTCCAATATGTACAATAAGAACCCCAAATTTTTTAATTTTCCACAAATTATGTTTAAATAATACCATAAACGTGAGATTTACCAGCATAATAACCATGGTAATTCTACCACCCGGAACAGGAATGATATCTCCCAACCAAGTAATATTAGCTGAAAAATATTTCTGCTGAGACGCATAGAGACCAATATCCCCCTGGGAAAGTGTCCCAAGAACAACCAATACCATAAGCCAAATTATCGTGTAGATAAAAATCTTTGGATTGCTTACTATTTTAATAATCTGTTTCATTAAATATCATTTTCAAATTTCATGGATGAACAGAAATCTTTAAAATCTTTTTCAATTTCCAATATACCTTCCGCGCTGGCAGTCAGTTTAATGAATAGGGTCCTATTCCCCAGAGGAAAGATAGCTGCAAGAAAAGCAGTCTCCTTTTTTTCAAGATTAATCAGAAGGAATAATTGATAATTCCCAAGATCACTTATTCCATTTTCAGCTTCGGTTTCAATCTCTAATTTGGTTAATGGATTTAGGTCTATCTGTCCCCGCCATCGATTTACATTAGCTTCTAGGCCTCCCCCGTTCCCGCCTAATTCCATGATCGACAAATCTCCAGTTCCGGTAGAAAATGGAATTTCAAAACTTGCTAATCTCATTGATGTACTTTCAGTGTGTATCCATGAACTAGGTTTTTCCCATGTATATCTTGAAATATTATTTTTCCTTTCTACAGTTGGAGGTAAAAAAGTATTTACTTTTTTACTAGGTAAATGATATGTCCGGGTATGATGACCAAAATCACAGGATAGTGATACTAAGAACAATAAGGTTAAACTGATCTGATTTTTTACCATGGTAAAGGCTTGATTGTCTTATGATAAATTAAAATTATATTTCAATTAATTATTATAGTATAGTAAACTATTTTATTTGAAATGATAATACTTAAATCCGGAGAGTAATTTATTATCTATGTATTACAAATTGATTTCATTCCAACACTAAAAATGCTTCTGCGTGATACATATTCCCTCTTTGAAACAAATTGGGTGATATAAATTAAGTGTTGAAAAAGAAGATTAATGAGGAAGTATATCCCAATATTCTATCAGATGAAGAACTTTAGGATTAAACATATAATTTATCACTTAATGATCATTGTCCCATCAGAATTAAATCTGACCGCTTCTTTTTTCCTTAATAATTCCCCTTCAATAGTTATATTTTCCGAAAGTTCACAATATCTGAGTTGGCCATTCTCATAGAAACTCGTTTGGCCAGTTTTACTATGAATACCTGCAAACAAAGCAGAAAAAAAACGAAATTTTGCGCATGGAATCCCCTGTATTGCTTCATTTATAGCTAACCAGGCAGTTCTCAGTTGTCCATTAGGATAAAAACTTGTCATAAAACTGTGTCCATCTCCTCTACATAGATGTCCTTGGATTTCTGTATCCTGCTGCAGAAAACACCAATCGAACACACCATCCTCCGTAAAATGAACCCCAGTTCCTTTGGGAAGTGCCTGACCGGATAAAGTCCCACTTTGTTCAAGAAAACAAAATTCTATATTTCCGTTTACATAGTATTCCGTTTCATCTGAGCAGACAATATTCTGTACTCCTAAAAAGGATATAAATAATAATATCATACTTTGACAAGGTAATATGCCCATACCTCAGATAAAACAATAAAAATTTTATCTAACTAAGAATAAGTAGGAATATATATATAATCTGAAAAGATAAGTTTAAATGCCTAAATAAAGCAGATGCGCCCCGCAGCCAGCCTGACAATCTGTCGCTCCAAAGCCTTTAGCTACTATAGATGCATTCCCCATAATAAGTTTTTTGTTTTCACTGCACTCATGATCAAAAAATTTTGAGATGACACTGATATTCTCTATTTGAACATTCTTCTTTGTTAACAGATAATCGATGTGCCAGAAGCATGTCTTATCTGTTTTTTTGTGCCTATCAATTCTCTGTCTAAGGTATTTTTTCGCTCTTCCAGTATATATATACTGACCTTCGGGAAAAGTAAAGGTTCCTAGTTTTCCGATGGAGATAGAACAGGTTTTCTCAACCCTGATTCGTAGCTGGTAGACACCAGAATTCTTGGTATTCACAGTAGTTATGCGATTGAATACTTCTGTTCCCATATTTTTAAGCCTGGATTAATGATGCGGTACCATAAAGGCGGTATAAGACAAATAACTAAAGTGGTAAGATATCCGTAGGGCATTTGAGGTGAATTTTTGTACGGATCCAATTCCCAAAATTTTATTTTTGGCTTTTCATGATGTGCGGAATGTCTTGTTAAAGAAAAAAGTACCATGGTACTCATTCTCTTGTTTGTGTTCCAAGAATGCTCCGGTCCAACCGATTTTCCAGCACTTCGAACAAGACCATAATGTTCCATATAGTTCACAATTTCAAGGATAAATTTTGCAAAGAACGCTTGGCTCAAAAATAATGTTACTCCGAGCCAACCTCCTGCACTGAAAAATATAATACACCAAAATAATGACATTATATAGCCTGTCACCATCTTGTTTCTAAAAGAAAAAGTGCTAAAATTTTTTTTTCGGAGTCTCTTAAGTTCATGTTTCCAAGCACTTATATGTCCAAATACAGTTGATCGTATGAAAAAAGTATATACATTTTCTCCTTTACGGGCTGTTGCAGGGTCCTCATCCGTTCCAACAGTTACGTGATGGCCGTACACATGTTCAATGGAAAAATCTGCATTACAACTTGCTGACAAAAGCCATCTTCCTTCCAGCATGGAAACCCTGTCTTTAATACGATGAATAAGTTCATGACCTACATTGGTACCATACCCCGCTACTATGAATCCAACACCAAGTACAGCACCCAAATAATCAGACCACATATTACTGTCTCTTGCTAGAAAAATATCGTAGGCAAATAATCCTGACAATAATTCTCCAATATGTAAAAAATCCGTATTTGTACTTCCCGTTGCCCATGCAAAACTCAAAAACAAGATTATGATCAAGGGCAATGCTAAATGCAGGGGGAGTTCTATAAGCCAGGTGTGGCTATATTTCGGACGTGATGCATCTTCACCCAAGACGGCATCCCCTCCGATTACCACCAAAAATAACACAGCAAGCCCCAGCCACATCCAATGGCCACCAAGAAATATTCCTATTAATACAGAAAACAACAGAAAGGGTGTAATATAATATTTCATATATTTAGTCATTTTTTGTTTCCTCCTACAATTATTTATATGGTATTTATATCGCCTGACTATTGCAAGAAACCTGATAATGAAATTACACTATTTCCAGCAACATTCCCACTCGCTGACAGGCCGGCCCTCCATTTGGTTTTTAAAATACATATCAAGTAATTTTGCACAGGCTTTATCATTACTTATTGATTTTCTTAGGTATCTTAAGGTTTCCTGTGTCCACGTAGCACCAGTCACTCCAAGAGCAAGGCGCCGTTGAATGATATTGAGATACTTAGTTCTCTCAGCAAGTTCAACCCCTAATTGACTGAGGCCATCGTTTGCAACCTGCAGCATCTCATCAATCACATTTTTTATTGGCACTTCAACTGGTTTATTCTGATAGTTCTGTGGCCATAAGATGGTTGCTTTCAAACCACGTTTCGCTGCTCGATAAAAATTATATTCCGCAAAACGAAAGGGGAATCTCGACATGTATTCATCAATCCTTTCTTCAAGTCCCACTGCCATTCCTATTGAAAATGCTGCATTTGCCACCATGTCAAGGGCTGTAGGACCTGCAGGAAGTGCTCTAAATTCAATTCTCAAATGGCCTTTATGTGCATTTGAATATATGGCACGGTTCCATGGCCAAGTCGTTCCCATATGAAGATTAAGTTCGGCTAGTTCAGGAGTTTTTTCCTCGCGAATACCATGAGGATTCTCATCGAATATCTGGGGAATGATAGGTTCATACAAATTAACCGTTTCAGAAAACAGCTCCCAGGCACCGTTTCTTACCCAGCCATGACCAAAAGTAACTCGTGAGGGTTGCCTCCATCCTGATATATCAGGCATACGATTATCAATAGATTGTTTAAACAGAACTACCCGGGTTTCATCCCATAAACATTTACCCAGAAATACGCCTGAATTTGCCCCTACAGCAATTGCCATGGGCATGGTCATTTGCGCAGCATTAAAAGTATTGGCAAACTTATCTTTATCTGTCATTAAGTGTACTTGGAACGAAGTATTTGCCCCTTCAGCACACACTTCTGACGTGAAAAAATCCACAGACTCTTCTCTACCATCAATCTTGATATGGAATGGCTCCCCGCGTTGCTTGAGCAATTCCCCGCAGAGAACTCGATAGCGTCCCAAATCCGTTACATATTCATTGGAAAGATGTTTCTCCTGAAGTGTAGGCAGAATTCCAACTGCAAGTGGTCGTGTTCTTATCTTTTCAGCAACTGACCATAAAAAATCAAATTTAGTTCGCATTTCTTGAGCAAGTTTACTGAATGGGTCACCCTTGGCTTTTACCGGTGTTAGATTGAGTTCCAAATTGAATTGATTTAATTCTGGTTGAAATTGATCGTCCTGCAACATTTCCAGCAATTGGAGATTAACAGGACTAACATCACTCTGTTCGTTCATTAAATATAATTCGAGTTCGGCACCAATACAGGTTTCACTCTGACCGAATTTAGGACGGGCAATAACTTTTTTTAAAATATCGACTTGATCATGAATGCGGCGATTAAATTTCTCATAATCTTTTGCGGTATACTCTCTATCACCAATTTCACGACCCATAGCTGTATCTTAAGTTTTAAATACCATTTTTTGTTAATGAAAAACCTAAATTTACCTAATCCTAACTTTTTTACAAAGACATGGTCACATTCGATATTATATTAAAAATGTAGTTTACAATATTCTACTTTATTCCACGTTAAATTTTGTAATTTCATGGTCATTTTATCGAGAATAAATTTTAATTTATCACTTGTTTCAGGGGCCCTTAGCTCAGTGGTTAGAGCAGCGGACTCATAATCCGTTGGTCCGGGGTTCGAATCCCTGAGGGCCCACATATAAAATCTTATGATGGTATTGAATAGAAAGCGGGATATATTTCCCGCTTTCTATTTATCCTAATCTTGTTAAACAATATGATAAATTAGGGCAATCAGGCGTAATTTACTGCTCGCTGGTGTAATACCGATTTATTACTCTATCCCCACTTTATTTATATAGAGGAAATCCCTTTTATGATATGGTAAAAACCCATCATTTTGAAACTAAACTTGAATTGATTTGATCATGTATGTCACGGTATTTTCTTTAAGCTAATGATACATATAAAAAACAACTCAGAGGTAAAATTATGAGCAATGCTAAACTGATTATTAAAGATCAGACAATCGAACTACCCATTATTATCGGAACGGAAGGTGAAAAGGCAATTGATATTACTGGTCTCCGGGCAACGACAGGCTACATTACATTTGATCCTGCTTATGGTAATACAGGTTCTTGTGCTAGTGATATCACTTTCATCGATGGAGAGAAAGGAATCTTAAGGTACAGGGGTATTCCTATAGAACAACTGGCAGAAAAATCTTCATTTGTTGAAGTGTGCTATCTTCTCATATATGGGAATCTTCCAAATCAGGAAGACCTCAATAATTTCAGACATGAGATCAGATATCACTCAATCATTCATGAAGATTTCAAAAGATTGTTTGATGGTTATCCCATCAATGCTCATCCAATGGGAGTATTGGCTTCTACTGTTGGCGCTCTTTCTACGTTTTATCCCAGCTCAGACAATGGCGACGTTGATCTGAATATTGTCCGCCTTCTTGCAAAAGTAAAAACGTTGGCGGCATTTGCCTACAAAAAATCCATCGGCCAACCATTCATTTACCCTAGAAATAATCTTACCTTTGAAGAAAATTTCCTCTATACCATGTTTGCCGTACCAGCTGAGGACTACCAAGTTGATCCTGTGATGAGTGATGCTCTTCGGCTTCTATTGGTGCTACATGCCGACCATGAGCAAAACTGTTCCACTTCCTCCGTCCGTATGGTGGGGAGCAGTCAATCACACCCATTTATATCCATCGCTGGGGGCATTGCTGCTCTTTGGGGGCAATTGCATGGCGGTGCTAATCAGAAGGTTATCGAAATGCTACGGATGATTCATAAAGATGGGCATAACTATCAGAAATATGTGGATTTGGCAAAAAATAAGAAGTCAGAGTTTAAACTCTTTGGTTTTGGGCATCGCGTGTATAAAAACTTAGACCCTCGAGCCAAAATTCTGAAAGGAGCTGCAGACAGGCTTTTGGAACGGCTCGGTGTTTCTGACCCCCTCCTGCAGATTGCTATGGAGTTAGAGGAAATCGCACTGAAAGATAACTACTTCGTCGAACGGAGGCTTTACCCCAATGTAGACTTCTATTCCGGTATCATCTATCGTGCTATGGGTATACCTACAGATATGTTTACGGTAATGTTTGCCTTGGGAAGACTGCCTGGTTGGATTGCCCAATGGAAAGAGATGGCTGAAGAGAAAAATCAGCGGATTTATCGTCCGAGACAAATCTATACGGGGAATCCTATATCAGAATATACACCATTTGACAAACGGTAGCGTTCTAGCCAAAGAAACTTCTTGAAAAAAAGCGTATAATTAGGAAGCCATCATCGGAAACGGGGGCTTCAAAGTGTGCTCCGGTACCTGGACTCGAACCAGGGACACGCGGATTAACAGTCCGCTGCTCTAACCAACTGAGCTATACCGGAATTCTATATTTATTGTAAAAATAAATTTGACGAATTTATTGTACTTTAATTTTCCTTTCAAAGCTACATTTCTTTTTCAACAACAAGAATTTTTCCTTCTACAAAAAGTCCCTGCCTCAATTGACCATCAGTCAGATAAACCAATCCACACTCTTCATGAGGCTCACCGAAAACAGAGTGTATAGATTTCAGACCTCCAAGCCATTTCCGTTTATCCGATAAATACACCAAGTCTCCCATTTTCGCCTTCATTTTTTCCATATCAGATTTCGAAAATGAAACGGTAGAATCATCGCCTTCAATCTGCTTCCACATCACCTCCACTTTATCACCTTCTTCATCGTTTGGTTTGCTCCCCTTAAAATATTCCCTGGCTTTTTCAATAGACCACACTGTCAAACCTTCTATTTCCTTTTCTGATTTCGGCTGAGTAAATAACGTCACAATCACGCCTACTCCTAGACAGATAAGGGTATTATATAACGCTCGGATATATGTGTACGGATGATCCGGATCCATGACTATCCCATGATCAAAAGGAGCGATAATAATACCCGGATACTCGCTTCCAATCCACATGAGAAAAGCGCCACCAATAAATGTCATAACAGCTGCCCATGTTGTATATCTCCGCCAAAATATTCCTAGAAAAATAGCAACTACCATGGGTGGTACCACTGTACTATGAAAGAATCCATGAGCCTCATATAAAGTAGGAAAATTATTAAAAAATATAGTGCTAGCAGCTCCTAATATGGTTGCACCGGCAGAAACAATCATGGCAATTTTCAGGTAATGTTTATCACTGCGATTCTTAACAATGGGTTTATACACATCATTGACGACCACAGCAGCCACGGCATTTATCAGCGTGTCCACGGTGGACATAAGTGCAGCAGCGACTGCAGCAATAATAAATGCAAAAACAACTTCCGACGTAGTTATGATGCTTGCTACATAAGTAAAAACATGGTCTAGTTTAATTGTAGCATCCCATGTATTTGGCATAAGATTGGAAATAGACCGTCCGATCCAGCCAGCATTGGAAACACAGATGGTAGATAAAGGGAGTAGGAATAAGACATTAAATACTACAGATTTTCTGCCATCATTAACGGATTTCGCAGCCATAAAACGCATAATGAGTCCCTGATTCATAAACAAAAATCCTACGGAACCTGCAACCCCATCCTGCCAGAATATCCCTACAAAATTAAAGTTTGATGGTTTATTAAAATGCGCCAAAGGCAATTTAAACTCAGGAGATAGAGAATTCCAAAATGAACCAAATCCACCAACATACTGAATGCCCAATATAAAAACAAAAAGACCAGCAAAAAGTAGAATAAAACCTTGTGCAAGATCAGTAAAAATAATAGCGGTCTGCCCACCAAAAGTAATGTAAACACCTGAAATGACGGCAACCACCATTATAATTGTGTACAAATCCCATCCTAAAATAGGTTCCAAAGTTTTTCCCATGGTCAAAAAACCAATTGCGATATAACCAATCATATACACTAAGATAGCGATAGTGGCTAGAACCCTTACCCACTTATTAAACCGCAGTTCAAAGTAATTTGGGATAGAATGAATCTTCGTGTAATATACAATGGGCAACCAACCAAATAAAAAGAATGGAACAAAAAACCAGTCGTTCATATAAGTCATGGTTGAAGAAAACCCATGCTGATAAGCTTTGGCAGAATATTTTAGAAAACTGTGTGAACCGACTCCTGTTGCAACAATAGACATAGAGATGAGCCACCAAGAAAATCTTCTGCCACTAAAAAAGAAATCCGAAGTGGTCCGGTTGTACCTAGCAAAATAAGATCCAAACCCAAGAATGAGAGTAAAATACCCAAAAATAACTACCCAAAAAATGGTGGAAGTTTGAATCATTAAGATTCCTTTCGATTCATTGAAGTAACAACTAAATACAAAAATGCCATGATAAAAAGAAACAATAGAATGATGACAGCAGAAGCGCTTTCGTAACCGAGAGCAGCTAGAGAAACCGTGCTGTGTATCACAACATACCAAGCAAAACCTAAAAAGAGTATAAACAACCAGATGCGATGGTGTCTTCGTTTTAAATCTAGTGAACGAGACTTTAATACAAAAATCATTCCAAAGATAAAAATAATTCCACCTACTCCATACAAATAAATAAATGGAAGCCAGGTTCGGGTGAAATCAAGCATTATTTTCTCCATCAAAAACAGGTTTCAGCTCGTCCCATGTCTCTTCCAATCCCTCGACTATCACTTTTGTGTTTCCAAAAATAGGCATGAAGTTTGTGTCACCTTTCCAACGAGGCACCACATGAAAATGGATATGGTCCTTTATCCCTGCACCTGCTGACTCACCTATATTTGCTCCAATATTAAATCCATCTGGATTTAAGACGTTTGACAATGCATTAATGCACCGGTCAATCTGTTCAAGTATTTCTAGCCTTTCAACTTGATCTAATCCCGTGAATGAATCAATATGACGGAACGGAGCTACCATAAGGTGTCCATTTGTATAAGGATACAAATTCATTAAACTAAAGGAATTTTCTCCTCTGAATAGTATGAGTTCATTTCTATCTTCCATTTTAGGTTTATAACAAAATATACACCCTTCATCCTTTTTACTCCGAATATAATCTATCCGCCACGGCGCCCAAAGTTTCTTCATTTAAATTGGAAATGGAAGAATATCAATTTTCTTCCCGACTTTTATTAAATGCAGATTTGACTCTTTTTTCCTGATCTTTAGGCATATTCTCATAATGACTAAACTCTTCCGAATGTAGCCCCCTTCCACCGGTGAGTGAACGAATGGTATTGGCATAATTATACAATTCTGCTTGAGGAATTTGAGCATTAACAATTTGGAAACCACCATCAGCTTCCATCCCCATTACTTTTCCTCTCCTTCCGGAAATATCACCCATAACATCACCCATGTGTTCTTCTGGCATTTTAACCTGCACCTTACAGATTGGTTCTAATAATCCCGGCCTGGCACCTAAAAAGGCTTCCCTAAATGCATGCTTCCCCGCAGTTTGAAATGCAATATCTTTTGAGTCCACGGGATGTTGCTTACCATCATAAAAATCTACCTTCACGTCCACCACATGACATCCGGCAAGCACACCATCTTCCAAAACAGTTTTCACCCCTTTCTCAACTGAAGGCACAAACACCCTGTCCACATTTTGGCCACGGAGTGATTCTGTAAACTCAAACCCTTCTCCTCTAGGTTTGGGTTCAATTCGCATCCAGACTTCAGCAAATTGCCCTGCTCCTCCAGATTGTTTTTTATGCCTATATTTAGATTCTCCCTTCCCATGAATGGTTTCACGGTAGGGAATTTTAGGTTTAATAAGATTCACTTCGATATTAAACCTTCGCTGGAGTCTTTCAATTGAAATTTTTAAATGCAATTCTCCCTGTCCAGATATAATAGTCTGCCTTACCTCGCTATCCACACGATAAACAAATGTGGGGTCTTCTTCATGAAGCGCTGCCAATCCAACGGCAAGCTTTTCCTCATCACCTTTGGAATTTAATTCTACGGCTGAATGTATATTGGGATTCGGAAATTGAGTTTTTTGAAGAGATACTTTTTTAGAGACACTACATAATGTATCCGAAGAGTGAGTATTTTTTAATTTAACAACTGCTCCCATATCTCCTGCATTAAATTGTTGTACACTTGTTCGATTCTTTCCATTTAAGATCGATAATTGCCCAATCCGTTCGTTGTTTCCTCTATTTGTATTTACTAAATCCGAACCAGAAATCACTTTCCCTGAGTATACCCTGAAAAAGGATAAATCACCTACATGGGCTTCACTAATTGTTTTAAATACTTGAGCTACCGTTTCTGAATCATTGATAGAAACTTTCGTTTCATTTCCATTACTATCTAACACGGATATATCGCCCCTGTCTTTGGGAGAAGAACCGTATTTTGATATAAAATCCATGATGCGGGGGACACCTACATTTGTCTGGGCAGAAGAACAGAAAAGTGGAATCAGTGTTTGATTCTGAACTGCTGCATGGATACCTCCCCGCATTTCTTCTTCAGACAAACCCCCTTTTTCAAAAAAAGTTTCCAGTAAGGAGTCATCCGATTCTGCAACATATTCAATCAGTTCTTCATGTAGTTCAGATGCTTTAATCTCCCACTCACCTTCTGCAGGCGCTTCCGAGTATCTTCCAGATCCATCTGTCTGATAGGTGATAATTTCTTTCCGGAGAACATCAAGAATCTGATTGAATCCGGGCCCGGAGTTTATCGGCAGTTGTATGGGGAATACATTTTTACCAAATCGCTCCTTAGCTGTGTTTAAAATTTCTTCAAATTTTGTGTGTTCCCTATCTAAACCATTTACAACCAGCATTTTGGGAATCCCAAATTTAGTAGCATAATCCCAAACCTGCTCTGTACCAACTTCAATCCCTGCTACAGCATGAATCACCAACATTGCCATATCCGCAACAGAAATAGCTCCAATAGCTTCGCCGATAAAATCCAAATATCCTGGAGCATCTATAAAATTGAATTTTTTATTTTCCCATTCCACAAAAAGTGGAGCGGCATGGATGGAGATCTGTCTGTCTTTTTCACCTGGATGATAATCTGAAACAGTACTACCAGCTTCTACAGATCCGATTCTATTTACAATACCTCCATTAACTAAAATAGCTTCCGAAAGAATTGTCTTTCCACAACCCCCATGTCCTACAACTGCAAAATTGCGAATGTCAGCTGTTTGATAATCTTTCACAATAGTAATCCTTTATAAATTAATTATAATATAAAACGGGCAGAATTGTAGCCTTATAATCTGGTCATAACCAAGAGATTTTCACTCATTTCATTTCAGAGATAATTACAGAATGTTGGCTGATATATTCCCTCAAGACAGGCACAACAAAAATTCCTTCCAAATCCATTATCGAAAATTCATGTGCCAAAATATGAAGCCTCTGTTCAATAGGCTTCATTTTATTTAATACAATAACTTTATCCTTCCTGATGATACATCTCCCACCGTTAAAATCGCCTTTCCCCTTAATAATTCGCAACCCCAACTTTTCAGCTAAAGTCTCAAAATGTTCCATTAATTGATTTGGTTTCATCTACAATAAATTTTCCCGATTTGATCCGGCTATCAACCCCACCATTGACTTTACTTCTTCCACCTGATCCTTATGGACAACCAAAGTGACATCATCTGTGTGAACTGTAACTACATTTTCAAGTCCTACCACAGCAGTAAAATGATCCTGAGAATATATAAAATTATCTTTTCCATTTAAAATCATCCCCTCTCCTCGTACTACATTACCCTCCTTATTTTTGGGTAAAATATCATAAAGAGCATTCCAAGAACCTAAATCATTCCATTTAAAATCTGCTTTAATAACATAAGCATCAGAACCAACTTTTTCCATGAGTCCATAGTCAATGGATTCTGGAGTGATAGATTCCCATAGATAACTAATATCCTGATTCTTTTTTAAAATTGGTTTCATTTTAATCAATTGTTTATACAGATCTGGGATGTGAACCTTCATCAGGTCTAGAAGTACATTTGCTCTCCAGATAAAAATTCCTGAATTCCATAAAAAATCACCGCTTTGCATGAACCGTTTTGCTAAATTGAGATGGGGCTTTTCTGCAAAGGTTTTCAAATGGTATGTATCAGCTTGACCTGCAACTTCATCTTTGTTATACTGTATGTATCCATATGCAGTAGAAGGATAAGTTGGTTTAATCCCTATAGCCGCAATAGAATGTTTTTTTTGCACTAAGTGATTAGCTGTTTTTAATGCTTTTTGGAATTTTTGATGACCTACTATAAGATGATCTGCAGGGAATACTCCCATGACACTATCTTTTTTCAACATTTCCAAACGTAACGCAGACAGACCGATACAAGGAGCCGTATTTTTCCCGCTGGGCTCAATAATAATGTTCTCTTTTGGAATCCCTTCTATTGTTTCAGTAATTTTATTCGCGAGATCTGAACGGGTAACAATGAATATATCATCAACAAATTTGACTTTCCGGAGGCGGTCAACAGTCATTTGAAGCATGGAATCTCCACCTACAATATTTAATAATTGTTTTGGACTTTCTTTACGGCTCAAGGGCCAAAATCGGGTGCCGCTCCCACCTGCCATAATAACACAATACAATTTCTATTTCAATCCCAAATTAATCTCTTTAAGCTCGTAATCCCAATTTGCCCGGATATCAATCGTGTCCGGATAAAAATAAAACCACTCTGCCCGTTTAAAAGGGAAAATCTCACCGTAACTGTAATCTTCACTATTATCTGAATCTTCGAAAAACAATAATGTGTATTTACCTGAGGGCAATGTGTTTAATTCAAATGTTGAATCAGAATTTACAACGGTTGGGTATCTGTCTGATGGATTTTCAATGGATACAGCCTCAATAACTAATTGTTGTATCTGTTGATTAATAATTATCCCTTTCAGTCGACCGTAACCAAGACGATCCTTCGTAGTTATTTTAATGGAATAAATTGGATCTTCCAGTGAAATATAACGTAGAGTGTCCAATGAATTCAATGTTAGCGAATAAATTAAATTTTCTTCCCATCCATTCTCTGGTACTATATTTATTTTCATAGGAGTATCCCACACAACATTCATTCTCACAGTATCCGTATCATTTTTTGTTAATGTATAAGAAAACAGAGAACGGTATTTTTCAACCGGCCTGGATAATATAATTTCCACTGGAGGTCCTCCATCTTTATCTGGGCTCAGTATTAGTGTTTTTCCAGGTTTTTTAATTTCAAGAAAGGTTGTATCTGTTTTTGAAGGTACTTTTGTTTTGACTCTCATTGAGTCCAATACGATTTTGTTCTCATTTTTTATCAATGTGGATTTAACTATTGTTTTTATATCTCTTTTGAGAGAATCAACAAAAAATATTAAACTATTTTCGTTCTCTGGGTCAAAAAATATTTCAGGCGTATACAGTAGTGTATCATCTTGAATAATATGTACAAGATTTTCTAACGGGAGTTCTCTTACCGATCTGTTAAAAAATAATCGTCCCCATCGTTGGTCAATAATATCAGAACGAGTGAGCTTCAATGGGAATTCATTTGTTTTCATCCTCATTGTAACATTGGTAATTATATCCTGGTCATTCAAAAGTAAATTCTCTGAAATTGGCAGACCTAATCTAAATACTGCAGATCCCACTGGCCTCCCAACACTTTCTCTTCCAACACCTAAAATACAATACCTTCCTGACGACAAATATTGTAAGCTAAAAGAACCATCATCAGCAGCATCTGCAGTATATTCTGGCTGAGAAAAATAGATGGAGTCACGATGAATACCCTCTTCCCATTTCCATAGATGGACAGATACTTTCTCCTCATCGTAAAGTTTTCCTGAAATTTCACCGGAGTCAATGATATCTCCTGTGCTGAATGCAATCTGACCTCCTTTTTCAAGAGACACACTATGTTCATCCTTCAGGTCTCTGCTCATTGTTAAAATATATGTTCTGTTTGATTCGAGCTCTTCGGGTATTTCAATCATAATTACATCATCATGTAATTCAACTGTCCATTTTCCTCTGAGTTTTGGTGAAATGGAAAAAGCTTTTTCAAGTCCAGTTTCGCTCATATACTCTGAAAAAAAAAGACGAATTTTATTTCCACTCCATCCTGTAGTACCCTGAGGAGGATCACTACCAATTAAAACAGGAGGAGTTTTATCTTTCGGGCCACCAGACGGTGCTTTAACAGCAGCGCATGAGTTCAGAAAAATGAGATAAAATATAAGATTTAAATAATAAAGTGCTGTCGTCCGCCAAATGGTCATATTTGAATTTTTGAAATGTCGGGTATTATTCTGATTTAGACAGTCAAATTTACAGGGATTTCCCTTAACAAAGTGATGGACTTCAAAGTAACTGCACAGGTGACACACCAGACTTTCACTCCACAATTATAGGCCTGAACAAGTGCTTCACCAAACTGAGGGTCCCTCTTCCACATGGGTTTAAATAATTTTCCGTCTCTTCTTTGGCAAACAAACAAAATACCTGCTTTGTTCCCCTGTTTCACTAATTCTGCTAAAGCCAATGCATGACGTGTGCCTCTTTCCGTTACTGCATCGGGAAATTGTGCGATACCATTTTCAACATAAGTAACAGATTTAATTTCAAGGTAAAATGGATTACCCTTTGGTGATTCCAAAAGAAAATCAAATCTGTGTTTACCCATTGTCACTTCAGACTTAACAAGTTTATAATTTCTGAACATGGGTAAATCATCTTTTTTTAGAGATTCTTTTACAAATCGATTAGGCAAAGTAGATACTAAAGAAATAAATTGTCCTTTATGATAGACCATGACAGTTGTGAATCGTGTTTTTCTATGGATTTTATCTGAAACTGGTCTTAGATATAATTCTGCATCTGGAAGCAACAATTCTCTCAATCTTCCTGGATCGGGCAGGTGGCTTTGAACCAATTCCCCATTTATTTCCACCATCGATAGAAATCGGTTAGGGCGGGAATGAAATCGTCCTTTGATAAGAGGTCCATCAATCTTCACGGACAAATTTAATTCACTTAAGGAACATGCACCAATTTCCTTTCAAGAACAGTAAATTGTTATATGAAGTTTAAAAAAAACTAAGGAATAGTAGTTTGTGCAATAGTATCAGGAATAGAAAAGAAGTATTATTATTAACATAATTTTATTTACTCATATTTATCCGTTTCTCTTTAACACCATTGGCTAAATCAGCAAGTGATTCTAATTTTATCATTTCCCGAATTGAGTTGCGAATTGGCTCCCATTTATTATGAAGGGGGCAGGGAATATCATTTGAACATATATCATAACCAACGATACAACGATCCTTTTCAGGTGGAGGTCCATCAATAGCATAAATAATCTGATCTAAATAAATATCTTTTGGATCTTTTGCTAAATAGACCCCGCCTGCCCTTCCTCGTACAGCCTTTAGTAACCCATATTTAACCAGCGATTGTGTTATTTTAGCAAGAAACTGACGAGAAACTCTATTTTCTTCAGCGATTATTCTAACCATCACCGGTTTTTCAGATTTATTTTCTGCCAAATATATCATAGCCTGTAAGGCATATTCCGCAGATTTTGAATATAATATCAAGTTATAGTATTCTACTAAACTGTTTACATTATTATTGAGGGCATCTTCTTTCTGCTGGTTGAAACAAAACATTTTGAATGCAACCCTGCTCATATCGCTTGAGGTAGGGCTCAAGAGCCCTTATTAGGTTTAGGAGGCCAATTGAAGCGATAAGAATAATTTCAAAAACTCTTCATACTATCTTGAGCAGGCATTACATTCAAATTACTTGGAGCAAACTTACAATTTAAAAAATATAATATACAAGTATTTAAGATTACAATATCTTCATATATTTAAATACGACATGCATTAATATTATACTGTTATTTTATAATCCTCTAAAAAAAGACATATAATTTGATAAAAATGATAAATTTGTTTTGAAAAGTTTTTCAACTCATTATAGATAGTTTTTCATAAATTTACATTACAGTTTTTTCTAAAAGGAGGTAGACATGAAATCCTATTATCAAACCAAATATCATCTGAAATGTGTATGATATATATAGGGCTGTCTATCTTAAATTAGAGAGATTTTTTTCCTGATGAAATTATCCAAACTACTCTTGTGGGGAGTGTGCCTGTTCTGGTCATGCAGTGACCTTGGAGATTCTGAAGTTACAGGATGCATGGAAGAAAGTGCTTGCAATTACAATCTTGACGCAACTATGGATGATGGGTCATGCCTCCAATTTGACTGTGCTAATGTATGTGGTGGTAGTGCTGTCACAGATTCTTGTGGCACCTGTGAAGGCAATATAACCGATATAAATGAATGTACCTGCCCAAATGGAGAGGAGAGAGATTGTTTGGGCATATGTAATGGTAATGCAGCCGAAGATAATTGTGGTACGTGTGATATAAATCCATCTAATGACTGTGTACAAGATGACTGTAATGAATGGGGAGGTGACAATTCGAGTTGTATAAACTATTCCACAGAAATTCAACCTATTTTTAATGCTGATTGTACGAACTGTCATGGGACCCAAGGAGGATTGGATCTTTCAGAAAGTGAAAGCTATAATAATCTTGTTAACGTTATTTCCCAAGGTTATGCTCCTTCTCTATTAGTTGAACCAGGTATTGCTACCAATTCTGTTCTATGGAAAAAAATATCAGGGACAGAAAATGGTACTCAGATGCCATCAAATGGCTGCTGCCTTGAATCAATAACTATACAATCTGTTGAAACCTGGATCAATGAAGGAGCACAAAATAATTAAATGAAATATTTTCTTTTAACATTCATTCTTTCATCTCCACTCCTTGCTTTGCCACGATTTGCAGCAGAGAACGGGGTTTCCTGCAATCTCTGTCATGTAAATCCGACAGGATCTGGACTTAGAAATGATTACGGTATATCCCTCTTTTCTATGGAAGAATTGCCCATGGAAAAAGGAATAAAATTTACAGATGCGGATTATACTGGAAAAATTAAAAAGAATATGCGTTTTGGTGCTGATTTACGATTCCAGGTTTTATCTCACACAGATAGTCAAGAAGAATCCCGCACTGCCTATTTCCCCATGCAGGGCGACCTCTATATGAATCTAACCGTCAGTAAAGGAGTGGAGGTTTATGTAAAACAGGATCTCCTTAAACAACAATCTGAGTTCTGGTCCTATCTTCCCCTTCTTCCCAAAAATGGTTTTTTAAGGATAGGCAAATTCATTCCGTCATATGGATTACGACTGGATGATCACACCGCGTTTACCCGGGGGGGGAATCTGAGGATGTCTTATGGTCTTCAAAAAGAAGGAATGCCGTTTTCATCTTATGCAGAGAATCCCGGTATCATAGAAGCAGGAATGTATATTTCTGATATATTCATAACATTAAGTACAGCAAATAAATTTGCTACTGGGAACGAAAGTGGGTATGGGTTTTCTGAATCTCTGAAGGACAAAAACTTAACTTTTCGAGGAGAATATACAGGCAGTATTGGTTCTGCACCTATTCTTTTGGGGTTCTCTTTTATGAAAGAGGGTGATTTTCAACTGATGGGGGTCTTCGGAGGAACATCTTTCCTTGGATTAACTTGGATAGGAGAGGTTGATATTGCAGAAAATTGGGTTGATGATAATAGTTCTATAGCAAGTTTTAGTGAATTTTCCTACCCAGTGAATCAGGGGTTACACCTTGTAGCACGGTATGATCTTTTTGATGAGGATATTAAAATAAATAACAATGCAATTTCTCGATGGATAGTGGGATTTGACATTTTTCCAATCAGCTTTTTTGAAATTAAACTACAAAGCAGATTTACTTCTGTAAGTGGGGACGGTGAAAAACCAGAGCCCGAATATATTATCCAAATCCACACCTGGTTTTAAATGGAGATCTCATGAGAATAAAAATAACCATCAATTTACTTTTTGTTTTTGCTGTAATCTGTTCAGCGCAAGAAATGACAAATGTGCAGGTGCTTCCTTTTGAGACAAAGAAAGATGTTATGAAATATATGAAAAAAACTGTGAACAAATCTCTGGGTGTAAAATGTAAATTCTGTCATAATATTACAGATTATTCCGATGACAATAATTCTCATAAACTGGTTGCCCGTGAAATGATGCGGATGGTGATTTCGATGAATACCCATTTGGATTCCGCTTTTTCCATTGGGGGAAAAGCGGGCATGAAACATATTTCTGATGTCACAAAGGTGGACTGCTGGATGTGTCATCAATCCACTACAGACGTTGAGTTTAAAAAACTGAATTAGTTTTAGAAAACAAAGAAATAAAAAATATAATTTATTATTTCTATTCCGTAACTCAATTCTGAGTCACTAAATTCTTTCTTTGTATTATTTATTACTATGAAAAATTAATATAAAATATTTTTTTATTGTTAACTCAATAGTAAACCACTAATTTTTTAATTCATGAAAAAAAAATTTTCAATATGGATTTTTTTCTTAGCGGTCTTTATATCACCTATAAAGAGTTCCGAAACCTATCGAATTGATCATTTAGAACCCCCATTCTGGTGGGCGGGAATGACCGAGGACAAACTGCAGCTGATGGTTCATGGCAAGAACATTTCTGATCTAGAACCAGAATTATTTCACTCTGGAATAGAGATTAATCAAGTGCACAGGTTAAGTAATCCAAATTACTTATTTATTGATCTATTCTTATCAGAAGAAGCAATACCTGGTGAATTCGAAATCATCTTTAATAAGGAAGGTTGGCCTAAGATAAAATATAATTATACACTGCTAAAAAGAGAAATGGCCTCAGCTGACCGGCAAGGGTTTTCACAGGCAGATGTCATTTATTTAATAACGCCTGATCGCTATGCTAATGGGAACCAGAATAACGATTCAGTTCTAAACTTAAAAGAGAAACTAAACCAAAACAATAAGGATGGCAGGCATGGCGGGGATCTCCAAGGCATTATTGACCACCTTGATTATATTGAAAAAATGGGGTTCACACAGATTTGGTTAAACCCAGTTTTAGAGAATGATCAACATACTTATTCTTATCATGGCTATTCAACCACAGACTACTATAATATCGATGCAAGATTTGGTAACAACGAACTGTACAAAATTCTTTCTAAAAAAGCTAAAAAGAGAGGAATCGGTTTGGTGATGGACCTAATCTTAAACCACATAGGCTCTGAACATTGGTGGATGTATGATCTCCCAACATTTGACTGGATTAATTATGAAGGGGAATTTGTGCAAAGCAGTCATATTCATGAGTCTGTTTATGATCCATACATTCCCCAATCAGAAAAAGAACTTTTAACAAATGGTTGGTTTGTTGAAACAATGCCTGATCTAAACCAGTCCAATCCATTCCTAGCTAATTATCTGATTCAGGTATCAATATGGTGGATCGAATATGCGGGACTGTCCGGATTTCGAATAGATACATATCCTTATATAGATAAAGATTTTTTAACTGTCTGGAGTAAAAGAATAGCAAAAGAATACCCAAATTTTAATTTTTGCGGTGAGGCCTGGATTAATAACCCTACAATGGTGGCGTACTGGCAAAAAGGAAGCAAACCTTTTGATAAATATGATTCTTATATCCCTAGTATGAAAGACTTCCCACTACAAAAAGCACTTGTTCAGGGATTAATGAGTAAAGAAAAATGGGATAGCGGTATTGGAGATATATATAGAGTCTTAGCAAATGATTTTCAATATGGAGATCCATATAATCTTGTGGTATTTGCTGGTAACCACGATATGCAAAGAATATATTCTCAACTAAACGAAAATATGAATCTTTATAAAATTGCGATGTCCTTTATTTTGACCACAAGGGGTATTCCGCAAATATACTATGGCACAGAAATATCAATGACCAGTACAGAAGATCATGGCGAACTGAGAAAAGACTTTCCCGGAGGATGGCCGGGAGATAAAATGGATGCTTTCAATGGAATTAGGTTGAGTAATGATCAAAGGGAGGCTCAAAATTTCATGAGGAAATTACTTAACTGGCGTAAATCAAGTTCAGCCGTTGGTAAAGGAAGTTTGGTGCACTATCCAGTGAAGAATGGAGTATATGTTTATTTTAGATCGTATGAGAATGATCTTGTAATGGTAATGATAAATAACAATAAAAGATCAAGGAAAATCGATCCTAATCGCTTCAATGAGGTTATATCTGAAAAAAAACAAGGAATAAGTGTTTTGGATAATAAAGTATACGATCTTACAACTAAAATTAATCTTCCCGGTAAAGGTGCTCTTATCCTTAAGGTTAACTAATAAAAATTATGAATCGTTTTAATAAAATTTTTTTCTTCCGGTTATTCTTGAATCAGCAATTGATCGCAATCATTTTTACAATTATTTTCATTTCATGTAATCAAAAAAATGAACCGGAATTGGCACAGATTGATGGTGACATTATTACTCTCAATGCATACCTTCCTCGGTATCAAACTTTTCTGTCAAAAACGCATCAAGCTGATAATCTATCGAATCGCTATGATTTATTGAATTTGTTAATTGATGAAGCAATTATAATGGAATATGCTGAAGAAAAAGGAATTTCAGAAAAGATAGAAAAATCGCCCCAGATGGAAAAAGATAAAAACCAACTTCTACTGAACACATTTTATAAACAAGAGATTGATCCTCAACTAATAGCAGGGGAAACCGAATTGAGAAGAATGTATACCTGGTCTAAATCTTCAATTCATGTTAGGCATCTTTTTTCAAGGACTAGAGAAGGAATATTAGATATCAAAAAACAATTGGATTTGGGCCGCTCCTGGGAAAAACTCGCTGCCAACTGCTTCGAAGATTCTCTCCTTTCATCCAACGGTGGTGACTTGGGATTTAGGGATTTTGGAGATCTCGATCCAGCATTTGAACAGATTGCTTTTCAATTAAATGATGGAGAAATTTCTCCACCAATTATGACAGGCGATGGATACAGCATTATCCAGCTTCTGGAAAGAGAATACGATCCATTTCTTATTGAAAATGAATATTTACATATGAAGGACCGATTAGACATAATCGCCAAGACCTATAAAAAACGTCCTGCTGTCCGTGAATATACTGATTGGATTTACAATCAATTAGGGCTTGTATTTAATCACGAAAATCTATTACTACTACTCCCTGAAATTAAACTATTAAAAAGTGAGCCTGTAGAAATACAATCTATCTTGACTAACCTACCTATTGTAAAATCATTGTCACTAAATATATATTGGACATCTGCAGATATTCTGAAAAAATGTAGAACCTTATCACAGGAAAAAATCGCTCGAATCAATTCAATTGAGAATGCAAAATCTATCATATCGGGTTTATGGATCAGGGAAGTGCTTCTCAAAAAAGCGATTGAAGCAAATCTTCACCATGATAAGTATTTTATAAAACAGGTTGATGAATTAAAAAAACAGCATACCGTTCAAAATATATTTAATGGAATTGAGAACCCTGATACCGAGCATGATGATCATTTCTCTAGATTAAATGCCTTTCAGGATTTCATTGGTAACTTGAGAAAAGAAAGTGACATCAATATTGACAGCACTATAATGAAATCCTTTATCCTTGACAAGAGAATGCATATATGAGGATACTTGCATTGCTCACAGTAACAGCAGGGCTGGTTTTAGGAGGAACCACGGGGAAATTAACCGGCACTGTAAAATTTAAAAATGATAATACCCCTCTAGTAGGATGTAATATCGTCATCCTGAATACAGATCTGGGTACTGCATCGGACCCTTCTGGTGAATTTACCATCTTAAATATTCCTCCCGGTGTCTATTCAGTGAAGGCCATGATGATTGGATACCAATCTGTAACTGTAACACAAATTACCATTTCAGTTGACAAAACATTTAGGCTGAATTTTTCTATGGATATTCAGGTCGTTGAAGGCCACGAAATCACAGTGGTAGCAGACCGTGGGGTCATCCAATTTGACAGAACAAATTCGGAAGCCAGAGTAACTTCGGATGTACTGGAAACCATGCCACTTACTGAAGTAAGTGATGTCATTAAACTTCAGGGAGGGATCACACAGGACGAAGGTGGCGGCATTCATATTCGTGGTGGCAGGGGAAGTGAGATAGTCTATATGGTTGACGGGATGTCCATGACAGATGTTTATGATGGTGGAATTTCTGTTACAATTGAAACCGATAATATCCAGGAGTTACAGGTTATCAGCGGAAATTTTAATGCTGAATATGGAAAGGCAATGAGTGGAGTTATTAATATGGTCACCAAGGACGGAGGAAATACATTTGAGGGTTCATTGAATTATTATTCCGGAGATCATGTGAGCTTTGATCCTGTTTTTCGAAGTCTGGATACATACTCACCATTCAATGATATAAATATTGCCGGATCATTAAGTGGACCAATATTTAGTGACAGAGTAACTTTTTATAGTTCCGGCCGCTTATACAAGTCCAAAGGATGGCTAAATGGACTGAATACATTTACTATGTATGGCGATACATTGTTCATTGATGAAAATAATAATCATATCCGGGATATAGAAGAACCATATCATGATGAAAACAACAACGGCCACTGGGATGATGAAGAATTTTATGTTGACCTTAATGAAAATAACAGCTGGGATGCTGCTGAACCTACATTACAGCCAGAGATCAAGCCAATGAACTGGGTAGATAAATGGTCATCACAAAACAAAATAACATTTAAGTTAAATCCTAAGTTCAAAATGAGAATAAAATATATTTTAAGTCATGATGAATATCAAACCTATGATCATCACAGACGTCTTACACTTGGCGGGAAAAATACCCACTTCAGTAATGGAGAAATCCTCGGGCTAAATTTTTCCCACTCTATATCTTCAACTTCCTACTACGATTTGAACATATCCCAATCAAGTAAATCGTATAAACGGTATGTGTTTGAATCACTGAATGACCCAAGATACCGGATTCCTGATGAATTTTATTTTGCATTCATGGGACAAAATCCTGATCATCCAAATGGACAGTGTGACGAAGGTGAGATTTTTCATGATGAAGATGGAGATAATATATGTGATGTTTCAGGCGGCGAATACGATGAGTGGTACTATGACCAATCTGGTTTTAAATATGGAGAGGCTGTAGTTAATTCGGATTATAATCTGTTGAATTATTATCCCCAACATGCATACGCTCGCTGGGGCTTGGATATGAGCAGGTTTTATAGAGAGACAGTAACAAAGCAAATCAAATTTGATTTCAACAGCCAGATCAACAAATACAATCTTATCAAAATTGGTATTGAATATCAGATCCACAGCCTTAAACTGGACAGTTATGCTCTTATGGATTCTTCTGAAAATGACCAGATGTTTACACCTGTCATACC
>DASCRE010000263.1:0-3111 GCA_034408645.1 Fidelibacterota bacterium
GCTGTGGCATCCTGTAAACCAACCCTGTCGGGAGAGAAAAATACATAATCTTTCCCTCTTCCAAATTCTGTAAGAGTCGTACTTTCCGATACATGGGAGTATAAAATTTTTTCTGTCAAAGTTAGTGGCCTTTTAAGAAAACCTCTAGCTTGACTCAATTTAGTTAGATATTGAGAATAGAATCCCCTAATTAACTTTAGGTCAAACATGTTGTGTCCTTGATGGTATAAAATAGATTAAAAATGGTGTTTTTCAACTGTAGAAATTAATTTGATTTAAAATATAATTCCAATCTCAATAATATCAATCATACCTAAATTTAACGCTTATGAATTGCCAAATTTTTATTTTTGGATTTTTATTATTTTTTTCATCTTTAGAAGCAAAGACTTCCTGGTCTGTCATGCACTTATCTCCTGATGAGATTAGATTAAAAGTGAGATCAGAGGGAAGTTACGCTAGGGAGATTGAGCCACTCCACTGCCTCATCGGACTTCCTAATTCACAAACTCCGGAAGTTGAGTTCTCCTATTCTACCCCACTATTTCTGAACGATGCTCCCGCTTCCACTTTCCCTCTAGGAGTTTCCTGGCTCCAATTTCAACTTCTAAGAGGATTACACACAGGAACTCTGGCTATTTCACCTTTCAGCTCTGAAGGGATAGCTTATGATGAAGTTATTGTCACCATTCATATACCAGGAAATATCTCTACCAAAGAAAGTAGCATATCACCACGAACAACATCCTTTTTGAATACCCGTGTTATCAATTGGGAATTTGCAAAACATTGGTTTAAACCCATTCAAAAATCACAATCAAAAATTCTGGATATTCCATCATATACAGTTAATGTTGTTCCTGAAAATACCGATTACATCATTATAGGAGCTTCTGAATATGAAACATATCTGATGCCTCTCATTGACCTGAGAAGAAACTCCTTTGATGACCCACTAAATACGAATTTTGCTTCTACCGATTCCATTTTTCAAGTATACAGCAATGGTAACCCGGACGCTCAAGCAATTAAGGATTTTCTTTATGATGCCCTTTCACTTGCAGATGAACTTACTTTCGGTTTATTGGTCGGAGACATCCCAAATTTACCAACACTTTATGAAGGTGACTATGCGTCCGATGATCTATTTGCTACATTTAATGGAGGAATCCCTGAGATTGCCTTGGGTCGATTCCCTGCAAAAACATCCGGAGATGTTCAAGCCTTCGTTAACAAAGTTATTCAATACGAAACAGATCCGGAATACGGATTGTGGAGACAGAGGATAACACTGGTGGCTGATGATGAAGCACGTCCCTTAGCAAATGATACATCTCATACATCTCATTCTGAGGAGCTAGCCCAAATTATTCCACCTCAATTTGACGTTGAAAAAGTTTATCTTATGGAGTACCCTGGATCAAATGATGCATCATTATATGGTATCACAAAACCAGAGGCAACGGAAGACCTGTTCAACTGGTTGAGCCAAGGAACCACAATTGTCAACTTTATTGGCCATGGTTCATATTACAAATGGGCTCAGGAAAGTATTCTTGATAAAAATCGTGGAGATATATCCTTTATCCAAACTGGAAATAAATTACCACTTTGGATCGCAGGTACTTGTTCCTGGGGTGAATTTGACAATCCAGTATATGATGCATTTTCTGAAGATATAATACGACTAGCAGAGAACGGTGCGATTGCTATAATTACCACTTCAAGAAGTGTCTATGAAGGACCAAATTGGATCTTTTTAAGAACTTTATATGAAGCAATATTTCCAAATGGTGGTATAGCTGATATCCCTTTAGGAAATATTTTACAAAGTATAAAAACTGGCTCCATAACAGGTAAAGTTTTTCACCTTTTTGGTGACCCCGCAATGAAAATACAATTCCCTGTAGAATCTATTGACCTTACAATATCAGAACCATTAGAAATCTTATCACAGGAAACGGCTTCATCTGATTTTTTACATAATGGAGGCACAGGATTTTTAGTTGTCCGTGAATCTGATCGGATGATTGAAAGAGAATATTCTTATATATCAAATTCAGGATTGATTAATTCTTCGATTTCCTATTCAATTCCGGGATCAGTTTTATCATTAGGTGAGATTTCTTTTACAGGTTCTCATGTCAGTGGAGCTTTTTGGATACCAATGGATATAACGGGATCAGAAATTGATATAAAAATGTATGTTCAAAATGAAAATGAGCACGCAGATGCAATAGGTTTCAAGGGAGAGATGGAGGTGTCTTTAGAAATAGATTTAAACGATTATAGCGGACCCGATATTACCTTTTTTACTTCTGAAAATCGAGAAGTTGGATATGGCGATCATGTTGAAGAAAATTCTAATCTTATTCTAAGTTTGTCTGACCAGTCCGGAATCAACCTTGCCGGAGAGCCAGGGCATGAAATTCAATTAACAAAGATTAATTCCGGTGAAATCATGTTTTTAACAAACCAATTTATTTACAATTTGGATGATATAACATCTGGAACTATTTCACTGGATCTCAACGAGTTTACTTTTCCTTTCCATATTAATATTCAGTGCTGGGACAATGCCAACAACTCTACAAACAAAGAAATTTTACTCAAATCCTTATCGGGCCCAGGATTGAAATTATTCAATGTGTATAATTACCCAAATCCATTTAAAGATGAAACTCAATTCACATTCGAGATCACAGAAAACGCTCAGATATCAATTACGATTTATACATTAGGTGGCACAAAAATAAAAGTATTACCCTCGGACAACTATCCAGGGGGATATCACCATGTGTATTGGGACGGGAAAGATGCCTTTGGAAAAGATTTATCGAACGGAGTGTTTATTTATCGAATTAACGCAAAAGGAACCAATGAAACCATTACAAAGTTCAACAGGTTGGCCGTTATTAAATAGCCAGGAGCGCTCTCCAAAGATAATTCTCGCATCCACCTCCCCAAGACGTAGGAGCCTTTTGGAACAAATAGGTGTACAGTTTGAAATAATCCCAAGTACGATCGAAGAAGATATTTCACTTAAATTAAATCCAGATGAATTTGTAGAACACTATGCTGAGTTAAAGGCAAAGAATGTCAGTCAAAATA
>DASCRE010000264.1:0-1503 GCA_034408645.1 Fidelibacterota bacterium
TTTACATTTAGCAGGACTAGTAACTTTAACTCACACACCTAGTCCAATGAAATTTTTAAACAAAATTTTAAATCGACCTTCTAATGAATCGGCTTACCTCATTATTGCAGTTGGTTATCCGGAAGGTGACGCTACTGTCCCTGTAATAAGCAAAAAAAAGATAAATGAATTTCTGACAAAATTCACATGAATAAAATATAATGATCATTCAATTTATATAATAGGTAAAATATGCTATTCCCCGGTTTTGGAACTTTAATCAATGCGGCAGTAATGATAATGACAGGATCATTAGGTGTATTTCTAGGTACAAAAATCCCTGAGAGAATAAGAGAAATAAGCCTGATAGGATTAGGTCTTATAACAATTATGGTTGGAGTAGAAGCATTTTTAGAAACATCTCATGCAGTAATCCCTCTAATTTCAATTTTACTTGGTGGCGTAACAGGCTCATTAATTCAAATAGAATATAAATTGGAGCAAATAGGCGAATGGTTAAAGAAAAAAACTTATTCAAAAAATGATGGCATAAATCCCAAAAGAAAAACTTTTGTTGAAGGTTTTGTGGTATCAAGCCTCATAGCCTGTGTCGGACCACTAGCAATTTTAGCTCCATTAAATGAAGTGATTTCAAAAGATCTTGGTTTGATTTTTGTTAAAACCGGATTAGACGGAATAATGGTTTTTGTATACTCTGGCACTATGGGAATAGGTGTGTTATTTAGTTCTATATCTGTATTATTAGTTCAGGGATTTTTTACTTTTCTTTCTCTTATAATAGGAAATACATTTTTAAATGAAGAAATGATCAAAGAGTTAACTTCGACAGGAGGTTTAATGATCTTATCTATTGCATTCAGATTACTCAATATAAAGAAAATACCTTCTGCTGACCTCATCCCAGGCTTAATATTTGCACCACTGGTAGTATTTACAATATCCTATTTTTAAGTATTATTAAGCAAATTTCTCATTACAACAGCTGGACTCATAGGCAATATATTCATTCTTATACCTGATGCATCATATAATGCGTTGGCTATTGCCGCTGGGGGAGGAACTATATTTGCTTCACCAACACCTCTAACTCCGTATGGATGACCAGGATTAGCAACTTCAACAATAACAGTATCTATCATTGGCAGATCCAAGCTAGTAGGCATTCTATAATCCAGAAAAGTAGAATTTTTTAAATCTCCATCCTTATCATAGAAGTATTCTTCATTTATTGCCCATCCTATACCCTGTACGCTACCTCCTTGCATTTGGCCCTCCACATAACTTGGATGAATTGCTTTACCTGCATCCTGAAAAGCTGTAAATCTCACGATATCAATTTTTCCAGTTTCATCATCTAATTTAATATCAACTATATTTCCTGCAAATGATCCTCCCACTCCGGTAGGTGAAATATTTCCTTTTCCTGTAATAGGGCCACCTGTATCAATTAACATCGATGCCAATTCTTTAAAACTAAGTTTTAATTCTGAATCAGAATTTGAT
>DASCRE010000265.1:0-5944 GCA_034408645.1 Fidelibacterota bacterium
AATTTTTCCAGCGTTTTCTTATGGTTTTTGGATCGTACTCTTTTGGATCGTTGAAAAAGTAATCTGTGGTCTCAATAAACTCAACAAAAGTTTTACTCCTGGGCTTCATTAACTCAATAACAGAAAGAAGAGTTTCTTCTTGTTGTTTTTCTCCCCACTGTGAATCAATATTAAGAATCTGTACCAAAATATCATCATTTTGCATTCTTAGGATTGTCTGCTGATTAATCCACTCCAATTTTTGATTATCCCATACCGCCCCTTTCTTATGAACACGGTCAATTGAAAATTTCCGGGTAAGCTCTTCAGGAGAAAATAATTCCTGTTCCGTCCCGGGATTCCATCCCAATAATGCAAGATAATTAACTAGGGCAGAATTCAAAAATCCCTTATCTCTGAATTCCTGAACTCCCATAGCTCCGTGCCGTTTACTCAATCGTTTTTTATCCTCACCCAATATCATGGGTAAATGAGCAAATTGAGGTATGTCATACCCCAATGCTTTATAAAGAATGATTTGCTTTGGTGTATTTGAAATATGATCTTCACCGCGAATGACATGGGTAATGTTCATATCGTTGTCATCCGCAACAACAGTAAAATTATAGGTTGGAGAACCGTCCGTCCGAGCAACAATGAAATCATCCAGTTCATCATTGTTCACTGAAATATCTCCATAAATGGAATCTAAAAACCTAGTTTCACCTTCCGGTATTTTAATTCTAATAACATTTGACGTATTATTCTCAAGTTTTACTTTAATATCGTTATTATTGAGGGAACGGCAGGTACCGGGATAGCTATAGCCCATCCCAGCTTTTTCTCTTTCACTGCGGATATTCGCTAATTTATCCTTTTCACAAAAACAGCGATAGGCATTTCCCGATTCAAGCAAAGCTTGTAGTTTACATTCATACAATTCATTTCTTTTGGATTGAAATTTCAAATCTTCATCCCACCTACATCCCATCCAAATCAGAGATTCACAGATCTGATCCACAAATTTCTGTTTGGAACGAACTTTATCCGTATCCTCTATTCTCAATAGGAATTGTCCTTTATATGAACGCGCAAATAGCCAATTGAATAAGGCCGTTCTTGCTCCACCTAAATGAAGTTGTCCCGTTGGGCTAGGTGCAAAACGGACTCTCGGATTTGTCTGTATTTTTGTCATAGTGGGCTATAAAATTAAAACCATTGGTGGTCTGATATAAAGTTATTCTGTGAACAACTATCAGTAGATTAAATTAACCAATGACATCCACTAAAAACCCAACCTTAAACTCGCAAACAATTATGTTCACTGATATAGGCGAAGGATGATGAGAGTGCACTTGCTCTCATTAAAAAACAGCGTGGAATTTTGAAACAAATCGTTGTTGAGTTTTGAGGTAAGTGACTCAAAAAGATGGGTGATAGTTTGTTTAATAGTTTTCTCATTCTCAAACAAGTTTTTGCAAGAGCAGGTAAACATTTCAAAATTATTTCTTTTGCTAACCAATAGGGTAAATTTTGATTCATCAAAAAAATATTCTTTCAGAGTCTAGCCTTAGCAGGAAAACTGCTATTATATTCCTTATACTCACGGGAATCTTATGGAGCACTGGCGGTTTCATAATAAAGGCCATCCCATGGCCTCCGCTAACTATTGCAGGCCTGAGAAGTGGAATTACACTTATTTTAATATACTCTTACAGCAGGCCCAAGCTTTCTAATTTTGGTAGGTATACTTGGGGGGGTGCCCTGTCTTATACTTTAATGGTAATTTGTTTTGTAATAGGAAACAAAATGACAACCTCTGGCAATGTTATTCTGATTCAATTTTCAGCTCCCGTCTATGTTGCAATCTTTAGTTTTTCCTTTCTGGAAGAAAAATCTACAAAAATAGACTGGCTTTCTATTTTTATCATTTTGACTGGATTAGGATATTTTTTTATGGATGACCTATCTTTCAGTCAATTGTGGGGGAATATTTTTGCTCTGTTGTCAGGGTTTGGATTTGCAGGCCTGACCCTTTTTATGCGTAAGCAAAAAGATGGCAGACCTATCGATACAGTAATTTTAGGCAATCTAATTACTTTTTTGCTTTGCTCCCCTTTCTACGGTCAAGCAATACCATTTGAAATTGATCACTGGCTCATGATCATATTTTTAGGTGTGGTCCAGCTTGGATTTGCATACATATTGTACAGTATGGCTATAAAATATGTGTCCGCACTGGATGCGATTATTTATCCCGTTGTTGAACCTATTTTTAATCCTATTTTTGCCTTTTTATTTTTAGGAGAAAATATGGGAGTAAATGCTCTGATTGGTGGCACCTTAATTTTATCAGGAGTAATAGGTCGCGGAATTATCCAAAACCCTAATACTTTATAGCTAAAAATAGTATGTGAAATACTTACAAGCTTTTATTTCTATTAAAACCGAATTACTATTCTTGTTTCACATCCATTTCCACTTTACCTTTCCCGCCATTTTACATTATAAATTCAATCAATAAACACTATAAATTCTATCATGAAAGACACACCTTTTAACATCCCAAAACCGAAAAACGAAACGATCAAAAACTATGCTCCCGGTTCTCCGGAAAAATCTTCCTTAAAAACCAAAATCACAGAGCTCAAATCTACAAAGGTTGAGATTCCGGTTATTATAGGCGGTCAGGAAATAAAAACGGGAAATGTCGGAACATGTATTATTCCCCATGATCACAAGCACGTTCTGGGGATTTTTCACAAAGCGGGAGAAAAAGAAATTCAATTGGCCATAGAGTCCGCCATGGACTCATGGAATTGGTGGTCAAAAACGCCCCTAGAAGAGCGCGCAACAATATTTTTAAAAATGGCTGACCTCTTGGCAAATTCTTGGAGAGATACCATCAATGCCGCTACAATACTGAACATGAGTAAAAATGCTTTTCAGGCGGAAATTGATGCAGCCTGTGAGCTCATAGATTTCTGGAGGTTTAATGCATGGTTCGCCCAGGAATTGTATCAGCAACAGCCAATGTACTCTCCCGATGGAATGAAAAATTCTACAGAACACCGTCCATTGGAGGGGTTTGTATTTGCTGTTACCCCATTCAATTTTACTAGCATCGCCGCAAACCTCCCTTCCGCCCCGGCGCTCATGGGAAATGTGGCACTGTGGAAACCAGCCTCCAGCACAGTATATCCAGCCTATTTTCTCATGAAACTGTTCAAGGAAGCTGGACTACCGGATGGAGTCATTAATTTTATTCCTGGAGATGGCTCTGTGGTAGGGCCTCAGGTGATGAATGACCCTGACCTCGCTGGTGTCCACTTCACGGGCTCCACTTCCGTCTTTCAAAATATGTGGAAAACAGTTGGTGAAAATATACAAAAGTATAAATCCTATCCCCGCATCGTTGGAGAAACCGGAGGAAAAGATTTTTGCATAGCCCACGAATCAGCCAATATTGACGGACTAGTAACAGCTATGGTTAGAGGTGCGTTTGAATTTCAAGGACAGAAATGTTCCGCCCTTTCCAGAGCCTATATTCCCTCAACTATTTGGGATGAAGTGAAAGCAAAATTTATCAAAGAAGTAAAAACCATCAAGATGGGTGATCCAGAGGATTTTACTCATTATGTGAATGCAGTCATTGACAATTCTGCTTTTGATTCTATTTCAGGATATATTGATTATGCTAAAAATTCCGATGATGCACAAATTCTTACAGGAGGCAACTACGATGACTCGATTGGATATTTTATTGAACCCACCACCATATTAACAACCAACCCTCAATTTAAAACCATGAAAGAGGAAATTTTTGGTCCTGTTCTCACTATTTTTGTGTATGATCCAAAGGATTGGGGTGATACCCTGAAGCTTGTAGACTCAACCTCTCCCTATGCCCTTACTGGAGCAGTTTTTTCAGATGAACCTGCGATTGTGAATGAAGTAAAACAAACACTCTCTCACTCAGCAGGAAATTTTTATATTAATGACAAACCCACTGGAGCTGTTGTTGGACAGCAACCGTTCGGAGGAAGCAGAGCGTCTGGAACAAACGACAAAGCTGGTTCTATCTTCAATTTAATTCGGTGGGTTTCACAACGTACTATTAAAGAAACATTTGAACCGCCTACAGATTATCGGTATCCGTTTATGGAAGAAAGATAGTGAATCCATATACTAATACTATTGCAGATATTACTCTCTGTAGAGCTTCTTCTATTCTGTTCCAATTGGACAGACAATAAAATCGGCACTATTTTTTTGGATAATAAATAACTAAAATATATTGGCAATCCGGTCTGAAATAAATTCTCTAAAAAAAGTCATCATCCATTCTCCAGGAATTGAACATCATTTTACTTTGCCAGAAAATACCTTTGAATGGACAAAAAATGAAAACGGAAAAATGATTCATAATCCCGATTATCTTTTGTTTGATGACCTTATATCGCCAGCTCAAATGAAGGGTGAACATTCCCAATTGATTGATATCCTGAAAACCTTTACAGGTCATAAAAATACAATTCAATTTCGAGATTTATTGACCGATGTGTTGGACACTGATGACAATAAAGATGAGATATTAGAAGAATGTATCAAGCTTGACCATGATTTGTATGGTCATAAATACTCATTAGATAAAAGAAAATTATTGAGTATGAATTCTCATCAATTTTTAAACATCATTTTATCTGGAAGGTGGGAGAATGGTCAGATTGACTCCGTTTTAAAATGGCCTTTGCCAAATCTGATTTTCACACGGGATATTGCTGCGATGCTCGGAGACACACTCCTCTTGACCTGGGCAAAGCGAGATGTGCGAAAGAGAGAAATGCTGTTAACAAAATTTTTAGTTAAACAACATCCTTTATTTGAAAATACCAATGTATTTGATTTTCATAAGCATCATCCTGATCTATCCATTGAGGGTGGAGATTTAATCATATTTGACCATAAAACCCTGTTCATCGGATTAAGTGAACGAAATTCAAAGGACGCCATTGAGGCAATTCTCCCGCTTTGCTATGACGAAGGATTTCAAAAAATTATTATTGTTGATTTACCAAAAAACCGAACTATCATGCATCTAGATACAGTCTTCAGTCGAATCAGTGAAACAGACATTCTGGTTTATCCACCTCTATTCCATGAGAAAGAAGTTAAAGGAAGGCCCATTTCATTTTACTATCTGGAAAAAGACCAAACTATATTTGATGCAATTCCTGCTCATCATTCATTGGAAGATTGCTTGAACTACTTGGGATATGAAATGAATCCGGTGTATTGTGGTGGAAATGAAGCAATCTTTCAGGAACGAGAACAATGGTCTGACGGTGCCAATGCATTTACAATAGAACCAGGAAAAATCATTAGCTATGCCCGAAATCATGAGACTCTAAAGGAACTTGAGGATGTTGGATATAAATCTATTGATGCTATGAAATTTATTGCAGAAAAGGAACAATGGATAAACTATGAGGGAAAACTCACAATTACAATTGACAGCGCTGAGTTGCCAAGAGGTCGAGGGGGACCTAGGTGTCTTACACTACCATTGGATAGAGTTTGATGGCGGAAACCGTTTTAATAGCATTGGGAGGAAATACACTATCTCCAAAAGGCGAACAAGGTGATATCTATCAGCAATTTGCTCATACCCGGGAAAGTCTTTCGGAAATATTGGAATTTGTGAAACAGGATTATAACATCTGCATTACTCACGGCAACGGTCCTCAGGTTGGTGAGGCACTCCATCGCATGGACCTGACCCATGATGTCATCTCGCCTCTTCCACTTGGGGTCTGCGTAGCAGGAACTCAGGGTACCATAGGATATATGATACAGCAATCTTTACAAAATGCCCTGAGAAAAGAAAAAATTGACCGGGAAGTGGTCACATTGGTGACCCAGGTCCGGGTGGACGTGAACGACCCGTCTATTGCTCACCCTACTA
>DASCRE010000266.1:0-3044 GCA_034408645.1 Fidelibacterota bacterium
GTTGTTATGAGTGTATAAATGACGGTGAATGTGATGATGGAGGCACCAGAGACGGCGCTGATTTTACAATTCAGGTCAATCTATATGGTGATGGACAGTCTTTATCGCTGACCACAGGATTTTCACCGGATGCTACGGATGGCTATGATGATGGAACAGACAGCTATGCACCTCCGGCACCACCGCCACCTTCTTTTGATGCAGCGTTAGGGTGGGGAGGTGACCGCTATTATACGCAGATACTTGCTGGTGACGGTGACTACAGTTCCCATGAGGTGGATGTTCTTTTGGCATATGGATCTGATGGATGTGTATCAGCAGAATGGGATAACACCGGCTGGTCAGACCTTGGCTCTTTTATTCTTCAGGATGCATTTGGTGGTGCAATGATAAGTGTTGACATGACAGCTGAAAGTTTTGTTGAAAGCTGTAACCCGGCGTTTACACAGCTTGTGCTTGTGATGACCCCATACGAACCAGCACCGCCTCCAGAAGGTACTCCGGATTTTGGTTTTACCTTTAATGTCTCCGGTGGAACCATGGGCGGAAACTATGACCTTACGGTTGGATTTTCACCAGAGGCAACTGATGGATATGATGAGGGTTTTGATGCATTTGCACCTCCGGCACCACCTCCGCCTGCTTTTGATGCAGCGCTGGTGTGGAACAACGACCGTTTCTTTGCACAGATATTGAATGGGTCCATGGATGATGTTGGTGTGGAGCACACCTTTGGTGTTGCCCTTTCGTTTGATACGGATAATCTTATCAATATCAGCTGGGATAACTCAGGCCTGGGTGGGCTGGGAACGTTTGTCCTTGAAGATGCATTTGGTGGTGTATTTGTAAGTGTTGATATGACAGAGGTAAGCTCTCTTACAGTGGACAACCCTGCGCTTACTTCGCTGAATTTAAAGGTCACCCCTTCCGGTGGCGGTTCAGAGGAAGAGCCAGCATTTAATGTGTATCGGGACGGAAGTCTTGCGGCGGAAGGCGTTATGGGTACATCGTTTACCGATGAGCCGCTGGCCCCTGGTATCGAATACTGTTATACCGTGACACAGATACTTGAGGATGGATCTGAATCAGGTCATTCAAATGTAGCCTGTGCAGTGCCAGAAGAGGCAGAAGATGTTTACGGATGTACTGATACGGAAGCAAACAACTACAACCCAGAGGCAACTGTTGATGATGGCTCGTGTACCTATGATGAAACGGTTAACGTTGATCTTTCTACGGGATGGAACTGGTTCAGTTTGAATGTTGAAGGTGATCTTGATGTCAACGCTGTTCTTGGGTCTATTGGAGGCTCAGGTATTTTGATAAAAGATCAAACAAGTTATGCAATGTTTACGGATAATGCTTGGTACGGTGTAGGTGGGCTGGAATCATTTGATATGACCAGTATGTATATGATCCAAATGAGTGAGGATGATATGATCACATATGAAGGTATGCCTATTGACCACTCCACAACGTCCATAGATCTCTCGGCCGGGTGGAACTGGATCAGTTATTTACCACAATCTGGCAACACAGTGGGAGATGCCCTGGAAAATATTGGAGATTCCGGAAACTTCATTAAGAATCAAAGTAGTTTCGCAAACTACTACGACGGATATGGTTGGTTTGCTGATGGTGGTCTTGAGCATATGATGCCCCTAGATGGGTTCAAGATAAGTATGGGTGAAGGAGCGAGCTTGACCTATACAGATCCTCCAGAAGGAGCTCTGGCAAGGACCATCCTGTCTGATCCTGTAAATTCTCCATGGAGTATTGATCATCGTGCTTTTGAGCATAGTATGACAATTGTGGGTGTGCTGAAGATCAATGATGAAGAGTCCATGGATAATGATGATGTGATCGCTGCTTTCTCAGGGGAAGAGTGTCGCGGAATTTCAGGTCTAAATTATCACCCGGTGGCAGACAGATATACCGCAGGTATAATGGTTCATGGATATGAGCAAGATGAGGAAATTCGTTTTGTTGTCTATGATGCCAGTACAGGAGAGATAAAGGAGCTTGAGAATAAATTGATATTTGATATCAATGCATCCATCGGTAATGGATTAAACCCGGTTGTGTTTAAGACCGTGTCCTTGCCGGAAGAGTATGCTGTTTCTCAAAACTACCCGAATCCATTCAATCCGGTAACTAATATAAGGTTTGATCTTCCTGAGAATGCGGATGTATCAATCTCAGTGTTCAATGCCCGCGGTCAATTGGTCACCGAACTTACCAGCGGAAATTATCCTGCTGGCTACCATTTTGTAAAATGGAATGGAACCGATTCACATGGAGTACCTGTTTCTTCCGGAGTATACATTTACTCTGTTAAAGCGGGTGATTTTCATACATTCAAAAAGATGTTATTAGTCAAGTAAAAGAGTTACAGGGGCGCTGCTTTTCAAGCAGTGCCCCTGTAAATATTGTGACGTTATGACACTTATTAAAGAATATGTATGTAGGACAAAAATTATGAAGAGAATACTGAATTTAGTGATACTAGCTGGTATTGTTACTTCGGGTATTGTTTTTGCAGATACACCAGACTGGTCAGTAAACCCATCTGACTATGAGCACACAGCCTCTATGACAGGTATTTTGTTGCTTGAAGGACTGCAGTCAGAGGATCCGAGTGACATGGTTGCAGCATTTGTGGGAGA
This sequence comes from Fidelibacterota bacterium, assembly GCA_034408645.1. Classification (GTDB taxonomy): domain Bacteria; phylum Fidelibacterota; class Marinisomatia; order Marinisomatales; family AB-629-J13; genus AB-629-J13. Next base: position 2,667 of record DASCRE010000266.1, read on the forward strand.
CGAGTGTCGCGGTGTGGATGCCCAGGGTATATATTTTCCTCCTTCAGATCAGTGGATCTGGGGAATCACGCTTTACGCGAATCAGGAGGGAGAGGACCTTACCTTTAGAGTATATGATGCCTCTGATGATATAGAATATGAGATTGAAAATTTTTCTTATACGTTTATTTCTGATGACATTGCAGGAACTTCGGAAGATCCCGTTGAGTGGGCATTTACCACTACCGATCTTCCAGACTGGTCAGTAAATCCATCTGACTATGAGCACACATCCTCTGTGACAGGTATTTTGTTGTTTGAAGGTATGCAGTCAGACGACCCGAGTGACATGGTCGCAGCTTTTGTGGGAGATGAGGTTCGCGGTGTGGATGCAGAGGG
>DASCRE010000267.1:0-9345 GCA_034408645.1 Fidelibacterota bacterium
GTCCTGAAAGTGATGATCCGCGGGATCAAAGATCATGATTCTATCCATGAGTATGGCTATATTGGTTTCATATTGGGTGGTATATGATCGTAAAACTTATCAGTTGAATGGGATCTCGTCTTTTCCGTGCTAATCTAATGATATAGTTTTTTTTAGGTCTGTGTTATTATGATAAAGTGTTTTTTTTGTGGTATGAACGGCGCACCCACTGCCGTAAACTTCCCATTTTTTCAATCGTTATAGAGTGGACCCCAAATGATTCTTCCACAGTTCCACGGATGATAAATAATTTTTCCCAGTGTAGTATGTCTCCGAATTCCTGAAACGTCTCTGGAAACAGCACACATTCAAAAACCCCTGTCTCATCTTCCAAAGTTAAAAACTTCATTGGATCAGACTTGTGTGTTGCCGTTTTCTTGCTAGTAATGTAAACACCAATTAGATAGATTGGCTGACCAATCGATTTTGGAATGTCCCGGGCATATTTTATTTTACGACTGAGTATCGGTCGGTACCTGACCAAAGGATGGACGAACACAGGATAGCCGAATGTTTCTACTTCCAATCGATATTGATCTTCAGCTGTTAAATTATAATTCACCGGTGATGATATAAGCGGTTTTTTCTCTCCACTCTGAAGATAAAATCCTGCTACCCGGTATGTCAGCTCCTGATGGGTCATCTTCAAATTTAGTCTATTAAAACAACCAGAATTGGTGAGCACCATGGCATCTGCAAAGTCCAGATCAACCCTAACTAAAAAATCATCCAGCGACTTAAATTCTCCTTTTTTCCGTTCATTCAGAATCGTGTTCACTGCTTTTTTTTGAAGTCTTTTTATACTCATAAAACCCATCAGTATCGTATTTTTTCGACCTTCCCATTGGAGATGACTCAGATTAATATCCGGTGGAAAAATTTGAATCTCAAACCTTCGCGCTTCACTCATATAGGCATAGGATGAATAAAAACCCCCTTGATTAGAAATCACTGCCGCTAGAAATTCTGCAGGGAAATGAGCCTTAAGGTAGGCACAGGTAAAAGACAGCATAGCGTAGGATGCGGAGTGAGGCTTGCAAAATGAATAACCTACAAAGGAAGAAATCATGTCCCACACATCCTTTATTATGGTAGGGGAATAGCCCCGGCGTAGCGATCCTTCTGTGAATTTCTTTTTCCATAAAATAGTGAGATGTTCCATGGAATCCCGGCTCATGGTTTTTCGCAGTTCTTCTGCTTCTGCATAACACAGTCCTGCCATAGTCATGGCCGCCATTGACACCTGTTCTTCGTATACCATAATTCCATAACTCTCTTCTAGAAAAACCAAATCAGGATGAATTAATTCCCATGGTGCACCATGGATTCGTTCAAGCATAATATTAGTGAACCGGTTGGCCGCTGGACGTATGATGGATGAATAAATCACCACATGTTCAAAATCTACCACACCAGATTTCGCCAGAAGTTGCCGCGTGGCAGGGCTCTCAATATAAAAAACCCCCATGGTTTTTCCGGCTTTCATAAGCTCTTCTGTTTTTTCATCACCTGTGGGTTGAATCTGGTGATAATCTATATATTTTCTCTGGGATACCGTTTTACCATAGTTCAGGTTCACCTGCCGGATTGTGTCCCGGACCACAGCCAGACTTCGGTTGCCCAGAAGATCAATTTTCAAAAGCCCAGAGTCCTCCACCTGATCCTTTTCCCATTCCACTATCTGGACCCCTTTTGGTGCTGTGAGTACCGGCACATATTTTTGAATCTCATCTGGAACAATGACCACTCCACCAGAATGCACCGATGGATAACGGAACACTCCCACAATTTTTTGGCTCTCACGCAAAACACGAAGTAGCGTTTCATCCAGATCAACATTGACAAACCGAGGATCAGTGCGAACCCAATGTTCCAAATCTCGGCAGGATGTATACCAGCTAATCCTCTTCGTAATACTCTTAATCTCTTCATTAGAAAGTCCGTGAATCTTCCCGACCTCCCGAATGGCGGATCGGGGCCTCAAAAAAATCTGATTGGAAACCATAGCTGCCCGTTTTTTTCCATATTTATTAAAAACATAATTCAAAACATCATCACGCTCATCCCAGGGGAAATCCACATCGATGTCTGGCATGTCTTCACGCTCAGGATGAATAAATCGCTCAAACTGCAGTGTATACCGTAATGGATCCACCTGGGTGATGAACAAACAATAGCTCACAATAGATGCAGCTGCAGACCCTCTACCTATAGTCGCTCGAGTTTGCTGCACAATATCCTGAACAATTAAAAAATAATTCGAGAATCCTTTTTGTTTAATAATTCCCAACTCATATTGGATACGCCTACAAATGGATTCACTAATCTCACCGTAGCGAATCTTTGCTCCAGCATAAACTTTATTCTTTAGGTCTTTGTTGGCATGATATGTGTCCTTCAGTGACAACCCGGGGAAAATAGTATTAATGAATGACCAGTCGGTCTTGCAGCGATCTGCCAGGTAGCGACTGTTATTTAAAGCATTCAAGCTGTTTGGAAAAAGTTTCACCATATCTGCTTCACTCCGGAACCAGTGCTGTTCTGACTTATATTCCTTTATGTCTAATTGCTCCAGTTTTGTATTGTTCTTTATGGCCCTGAGCGTTAAATGGGCTTTGTAATCATCAGGATCTCGAAAATAAACATCCCCCGTAGCTATCACCTCCAGCTTCATTTTTTTTGCCAATCTCTTTGTAAAAGATTCCTGAATTCCTGGACGTAATTCAATGAATAAATGGGTATCTGGAATAAATTTGATTAATTTTTTCAAAGTAGGCTCATGGTGAGATAACACAAACAGCCCAGAGCATCTTTTCTCCAAGATATTCTCTATCAATTGATTTGGATCCTCGTGGACAGCGGACACGGAGCGGCACATGTTTTCGTAGCCGTATTGACTCTCGGCCAAGAGAATGGCCTCATCTTTTTCTGTGATCAAGTTTGTTCCAGCAATAGGAGACAGCCCTGCATCTTTACAGTGTTGAACAAAACGAATGAAGCCCCACATGCCGTTTACATCAGTGAGTGCCAAATTATCCATACCACAAGAATGTGATGAATTCACAAGGTCAGGTAACGATAAAAGTCCGCGCATGGGAGAATACACAGAATGAGTATTAAGGTGAACAAACATCAAACACGCCCCAAGGCCTGGAACACATCAGCGGTCTGCAGGCTGCGAACACCATATTTCAGGCGAACCTTTTCCACTGCTTTGGATATAGCCATGTCCCGGCTCTCTTCTGTGAAAAACAGACCTTCTTGATTGGCATAAGGACGAAAATCACTGGCATCCAATAAAATAGTCCGAACTCGATTGCGCCGTTCATTGGCGCTATCAAACAGCCCTCTGCACACGTTAATTATCGATCTGTCATCAATCCTGACTGTCCGCCCTGTCCGGATTCGCTGATGTCCATCTGTATAATGAATCTCTAGCTTGATTTTGTTCGCCAGTTGTCGACGTTTACGAAGTTTGAACGCTACCTGTTCCGCTAGATCCTTCACCACTGCACGGAGCACATTTTCATCATTGGTATCTTCGGTCAAAACCGTTTGCTCCAAAATATGGGCCTGGAGTTGTGGTGGTTTCACAGCGGATGAATCCTGGCCATGTGCTTCCCGGAAAAGCTGTACAGCATGAGCGCCAAAAAAGGTTTGAAATTCCTTCGGATGGAGGGCCATAGACTGGATATGGCTAATCTGGCTGATCCACAGAAAACGAATCAACCTGTTTATAGAGTTTTCTTTTACTATAGGAAGAATCGGAGGTTTTAATTGAGATAAAAACTCTGCCTCTTTCCCCCACTGCACTTCATGAATTGTTTCCGGAACTACAGATGTGACAATCCGACTTACCAACTTATTTGCGCTGATGCCTACCATCCCTAAAATACTCGTTTTTTCTCGGATTTTCTGGATAATGGACATCCCTGTATTCTGCATGTCGCCACGAATCGCTCTCATTCCATTCATATCAAGATAAAACCCATCAAATCCCTCAGGTTCTACCGTTGGTGTAAACATGGATAAATACTTATATAAATATTGATTTACACGGGCATACAGAGAACGATTATAAGGAAGAAGCTGAACACTGTGGTTCATTTTTCGAACTACTGAAACATTCATACCACGAAACAATCCATCTTCTTTTGCTTCGGGCGATAAAGACAGAATCGTACCACCTGACTGTGGAGATGAGATAATGGCTACCGGGCGTGTCTTTAGGGAGGGATTCATGATACGCTCGGCCTGGAGCTCCATTTCTTTAAGACGTATGTGAAAAACGTCCCGGGTAATCATTAAAATGTATCTAGTTCAAATAATTCCGAAAGGAATACAAAAGTACACCGTTGATATAAAAATCATCCTGAGAATTAACTTTTATAATTGGAAAATTTGGATTTTTAGGGTGAAGTTCAATACAATCTGCTTTGGGAACATAGCACTTCAATGTGGCCTCGCCATTGATCAGTGCCACCACAATTTGGCCAGAGCGAGCAATCTTGGTCTTCTTGGCCACAATAAAATCACCATCATGAATATGTTCATCTATCATGGAATCTCCTTTTACCTGAAGAACATAGTTATCAGGGTGAAGTAAAAACGGTGGAACGTCCACCATTTCCGGGTTTTCCAATGCCTCAATAGGCTCTCCCGCTGCAATCAGGCCCAGGAACGGCAAGCGGGCTGTAGTAATTGTGGCGCACTCTTTGTGGATTAAGGTAAGCGCCCGCTTGCCATTGGGCCCTTTTACACGAGACAAATAACCTTGTTCTTCCAAGGTCTTCACATACCAATTCACTGTTCCCAACGATTTGAATCCCAGCTTAAACATAATTTCTTCATAGGATGGAGATTGTCCGTATGTAAGTGTAAATCGCTGAATAAATTCCAGAAAATTTTTTAATTTTGGTGATAATAGTTTCATCGAGAGAGAGTTGATAAATATTTGGCAATGAACTTCTTATGTAAAACGATGGGACGAGATTTTCTCTGGTGAGTGTGGTTATTCAACCGAGAAACAGCCCGAATCACCGCCAGAGAAATCTTTTTTTGATTAGTTCTCATTTTTATTCTTTTTTTAACATAGAGTTCATCAACAACACAAAAACCAAATCTTCTTTTCGTTCCTATATATTTATAAAGCTCTATGACCTTATTCTAATTCTTTAAATAGTCGCAAGTTGCTCGTAAGTATTTTATCGATAATATAAATCAAAGTCAAGAAATAATATTAATATCAAAAGAACAGCCCATTAAAAACATTTTAGTTTATCTTATATAAATATGGTTTTTAACACGTTCCTGTATTTCATTAATTTTGGGTTTTATTCTTAGAACAAACCAAAAGGAGATGTCCCAATGCCAAAACTGTCATTCGTTGAGCAGGTCGATGCAAAAATCGATAAACATCATTTATTAAATCACCCATTTTACCAGGCCTGGAACGCTGGAGAGCTGGAGGTTTCTGTTATTCGTGAATATGCCGCACAATATTTTAAACACGTATCTTTGTTCCCACGCTACTTATCTTCTATTCACACTAATTGCGATGATATTCACGTTCGGCAGATCTTGCTGGAAAACTTGGTGGATGAAGAAATGGGCGCAGAAAATCATCCCGAACTATGGATGAGATTTGCTGAAGGAATGGGGAAGACCAGACACAGTGTCAATAAAGCTGTTGCTATGAAAGAAACACAACAATTAGTCAACACATTTATGGATTTGTCAGGGGAACAGCGCTACCATATCGGACTGGCAGCCCTGTACTGTTACGAATCTATGCAGCCAGAAATTTCCGAAACAAAAAAAGATGGTCTAAAAAAATTCTATGGTATCAATGATGAAGAGACTCTAAAGTTTTTCACGGTTCATATGCATGCTGACAAATGGCATCGTGAAGTGTTGCGAAAATTAATCACAGAGCTAAACGATTCTGAAGAAAAACAAACACAAACAATGGCAGCCATTGATGAGGCGCTTCATGCCCTGAATAATTTTTTGACAGGAATGGAGAAAAAAACATCACTCTTAAATTAATTAAACCGAATATGAACAAGGAAATTAAAAGTGTTATTACCTGTGATCTAGATGGCAAATTAGAAACATACAGCGAAGGTGCAGAAAAGCTCTTTGGCTATTCACCTGATGAGATCATTGGAAAAGGGCGAGTGAGTGATTTTAGTGATGGACAGGTTGTGCTTGGCTATGTAGTGGGCTGGCTTAAAGAGGCTGTAGAGAAAGGTGAGTGGGAGGGGGATACTGTTTTCCTTCATAAAAATGGTCATGAGATTCCATGTCACATAAAAATCACTCCCACCAAAGATAAAAGCGGAAACCACATCGGCTATTGCGGTGTCACAACCTCTTTGACAGACAAAACACCCGATGAAGTTCGTCCAAAGATTGGGCTCATGACGAAGATATTTACCTGGCTGGTTATTATGCGTCTGCCCTTTCTAACGGCAACCTTTGTTCCCCTACTTCTGGGAGCCGCAGTAGGAAATTTTATAGGTTTTGATATGAGCTGGGGTTGGCTTGGACTAACCATACTTGGAGGATCTCTCCTTCATATCGGTACAAATACAGCCAACGATTATTTTGACCATACCAGTGGTACGGATGAGGCTAATTATAATTATATGGTTCCGTATTCAGGTGGCAGCCGCAGTATCCAAATGGGGTTAATTTCTGCCAAAGGTATGCTTATGGTCTCGATAGTGTCGTTCGCTTTAAGTGCTGTTGTTGGGATTCCTTTAATCCTCAGGGCTGGCATTAATATATTATGGCTCGGCTTGATTGGATTCATCTCTGGATTTTTCTATACTGCGCCACCTTTTCGGTTCGCATCACGTAAGGGATTGGGTGAGCTGTTGATTGGTTTAAATTTTGGCCCCCTTATGGTAGCAGGTAGTGCTTTAGTGCAAACTGGATATATTCTTCCGGAAGCCCTGTTGGCCGGGATACCTATTGGGTTACTTGTGGCTGCCATTGTTTATGTGAACGAATTTCCAGACCACGATGGAGACAGGGCTACTGGTAAAAACACACTAATTGTAGTGTTTGGTCCAGAGAAGGCGCGCCTGGGGTATGTATTATTGGTTCTTGGTGCATTTGTGAGTATTGCGATTATGGGCCTCGTTGGACCGTTCCCCCTTTTGTCGTTGATTGCGCTACCAGCAGCATATTTTGGAATAAACGCTATCCAAACCTTGTACAAATATTATAACGACAGATTGCTCCTACCCGCAAATGCTGGTACTATCAATATGCATCTGGTCACTGGCTTGTTATTTAGTATAGGTATTTGGGTGGGCTAGATAAACTGTTTTTATAAAAAAGCCCTGAAATCTTATCAGGGCTTTTTTATTTATGGTATTCCTGTATAGACTGAACATTAATTTTTTGACCTATCGATCGCATTGCTCGAACTGCCGCTTCAGCGCCAGATAATGTTGTGATCGCCATAATTCCTTTTTGGATACACACCTGACCTATAGACTCTTCATCGTATCTTGCCTGTTTTCCCATTGGGGTATTGATCACTAATTGAATTTCTCCATTTTTGATACCGTCTACCACGTTAGGCCGTCCCTCCCCCACCTTGAAAATGGATTTAACTGCAATTCCATTCCTCCTGAACTCTTTGGCTGTTCCTGAGGTTGCCACAATCCCAAACCCAATTTCTGACAAATCCCGTGCTAAAGAAATTGCGTTCATTTTGTCCCCATCATTAACAGAAATAAATACTGTTCCTGAATTATAAATTATATTTCCAGCGCTAATCGATGCTCGTCTAAATGACTGACCAAAACTATTAGAGATTCCCATTACTTCGCCGGTTGATTTCATTTCCGGACTTAAAAAAATGGATTCTGAAGGAAATTTATTGAAGGGCAAGACAGCTTCTTTCACAGCAATATGATTAATCTCATCCCATTGTTTAAGATCTATGTTTTTTAGTTTTATTCCTGTAGCTAGTTTCGCTGCAATCCTTGCCAATGGGACGTTGGTCGCCTTGCTCACAAAGGGAACAGTTCTGCTGGCTCTTGGATTAACTTCCAAAACATAAACTCGGCCATCTTTATAAGCGAACTGCAAATTGATTAGCCCCACCACACTTATTTCTAAAGCAAGAGCTTTGGTAGTGCGAATAATCTCATCCATGACACCGGTTGTTATCCGATATGGTGGCAGCACGCAGGCAGAGTCTCCGGAATGAATTCCAGCTTCTTCTATGTGCTGCATAATACCACCAATGTGAACTGTCTCTCCATCGCAGAGTGCGTCCACGTCAAACTCAAAGGCATCTTCCAGAAACTCATCTATCAGGAGAGGGTGGCCTTCTGTCACCTCCGCTGAGCGGGCAATATAATCAATCAGTTGTTTCTTGGAATAGACGATTTCCATTGCCCGCCCACCTAACACATAGCTGGGTCGTGCTAATACCGGAAAACCAATCTCTTCGGCTACCTTAACAACCTCATCCAGTGTTCTCCCTGTTCCGTATTTCGGACATAATACATCTAGTTTTTTTAGAACTTTTCCAAACTTTTCCCGATCTTCTGCCAGGTCAATGCTGTGCGGGGATGTCCCAATGATTGGGGCTCCCGCATCTGCAAGTGCATTGGAAATTTTGAGCGGCGTCTGTCCGCCGAATTGAACTAAAACACCGTCAGGCTTTTCAAACTCAATAATATTCAATACATCTTCAAATGTTACCGGCTCAAAATACAGGCGATCAACAAGATCAAAGTCTGTGCTGACAGTTTCAGGGTTGCAATTCACCATGATTGTTTTAAACCCCACATCTTTCAACCCAAATACCGCCTGGACACAGCAATAGTCAAATTCGATCCCCTGGCCAATACGGTTTGGGCCCCCTCCTAATATAATGATTTTTTTTCCATCTAATGGTGTAATTTCATTTTCCTCATCGTATGTAGAGTAACAATAGGGTGTCTTGGCCTCAAACTCTGCGGCACAGGTGTCCACCACCTTATAAGCAGGAAAAACCTTTTCTGTTTTGCGCTGTTTGCGAATATTATATTCAGAAACCTCTCTCATTCTCCCGATTTGCTTATCAGAAAACCCGTCACGTTTTAACTGTCGAATGGAGCTATTCCTTTTAGACACAACAATCTGCTTAATCTGATCCAAAAACCAGGGGTCAATTTTTGTAACATTAAATATCTCTTCAACAGATTGCCCCTCCAAAAATGCCTGGCGAACTTTTAGCAAACGAAATGCTGTGCCATATCCCAACGTGGACATATCCAGTGACTGGGAACGACTCAC
>DASCRE010000268.1:0-3869 GCA_034408645.1 Fidelibacterota bacterium
GGCAGACGCTATTTTTGTAAATACATGTGCTATCAGGGAGCATGCGGAAGGAAAGGTTCACTCTCGTTTAGGACTTTTTAATAAAGTAAAGCGTGATAACCCTGGTGTTATTATTGGAGTTCTCGGATGTATGGCTCAGAATTTGAAAGATGAGTTATTGGTAAATAAACCTTATGTGGATATCATATTAGGTCCCGATGCGTACAGGAAACTTCCAGATTATTTAAGACGTAATGAGAAGAAAAATCATATCGTGGATACAAAATTATCCCGTTTTGAAGTATATGATGATTTATTCCCCAGTCGAAAGCAAGGAATTAATGCGTGGGTATCCATTATGCGTGGCTGCGATAAATTTTGCACATTTTGTATAGTCCCATTCACAAGAGGAAGAGAACGGAGTCGTGGGATAGACAGCATAATTGCGGAAGTATCTCAGGCAGTTTCCGATGGATTTGTAGAAATCACATTATTGGGTCAGAATGTAAATTCCTATCAATATGATTCAGTGGGGTTCCCCAAACTATTGGAAGCAGTTGCGGCAGTTGAAGGAGTCCACAGAATTCGCTATACCTCACCGCATCCTCAGGATGTTACAGAGGAATTATTGGATGTGATGGCATCCCATGAGTCCATCTGTAATTCGATTCATTTTCCACTCCAATCTGGTTCTGACCGAATATTGAAGAGAATGAACCGTACCTACACTAAAGAGCATTTTAATCATCAGGTTGATATGATGAGAGAAAAAATCCCTCATATTGGGATATCTACAGATATTATTGTTGGATTTCCAGGTGAAACTGAAACAGACTTTCAGGATACCCTGGATGTTGCGTCCCAGGTCCAGTTTGACTCTGCATTTACCTTCAAATATTCTGCCAGACCCTATACAAAAGCAGTTGAATATGAGGACCAAATATCTGAAGAAGAAAAGCAGGATCGGCTCGAACGGTTGATTCTTTTACAGAGAGAACATACCTTAGAAAAGAATAAAAAAACAATAGGGTCAATTCAATCAGTGCTCATTGAAAAAGAAAGTAAAAAATCTACTTCTCAATGGGCAGGAAGGACAGATTCGAATAAATGGGTAATTTTCCCAAAAGAGAATGCTGCGATCAAAGAAACTGTGCCCGTACAGATTTTGAATACTTCAGGCATCAGTCTTCAAGGAAAAATCGTTCACAATTATTGAGGCCTATCATGAAACTGATTAAAATATTATTTGCTCTCATAATCATTTTTAGTTTATTATTGATTTTAGTGGAGAATACAGATACAGTTTCTGTTAATCTGATTTTCCACACATTTGAGAAGACCAAGGTGGCTGTTCTGATACTTATATCTGTGGCGATCGGTGTATTGATCGGCTATGGGCTTACAGTTGTCACTCTCATTTCAGCAAAGTCGGAGTTGCGATCTATTAAACAAAAAAATCAATCCATTACAAATGAATTGAATAATCTAAGAAATGTAGCAATTGACCAAGATATTTATGATACCGAAAATGATGAGTAGTCACATTGTTAGTTTCACATTATTTAACCCCTGAAAATTTATTTATTGGAACAGTAGGAATTTCGTTTTTTAAAAGGTTTTTCAGAAAGCCAAAAAACTCGGAACACCTCTTTACTGAGGCCCTGCACTGTCTTGTAACAGATGATAAGCATAGGGCTATCTCCTTGTTAAGACAAGTAGTTAAAAAGGATTCCGATCACATGGAAGCATATCTCCTGTTAGGTAATACAATTCGATCAGATTTTCCGGAACAGGCAGTTAAAATTCATCAATCCCTTACAGTGAGGCCCGGGTTACCCAAATCAGTGCTTGTTGATATTCACAAAGCGCTGGCAGAGGATTACAGAGCATTAAAAAAGATTGATTTTGCGAAAAGAGAAGGTGAAAAGATTTTGAGATATGAACGCAAAAATAAATGGGCTCTAGAATTAATGTTGGCACTTGCTGAAGAAGAAAAAGATTGGAAGCAGGCTGAACATTGGAACCGCTTACTTCTGAAGATCTATAGAAAAGATATAACTCTTGATTTGGGAAGATATCATGTATATGCAGGAATGGAGAAAATGGAATCTGGAGATTTACCAAAAGCAGAATCAGAATATAAAAAGGCAATAAAAATTTCAACTGATTCTGCTCTTCCACATTTATATTTGGGGAAAATTTATGACATGGAAGGTAAAAAGGAAACTGCACTGGAATACTGGAAAAAATATGTTTTGTTGACTGCAAATCCCGAACCGGACATTTACAAGGCTATTGAAGGTTTATTATTCGAACTAAATAGGTATTCTGAAGTTGAAAAAATTTATAAAGATATTGTAGAAAAATATCCTAAAAACACGGAAGCATTGGTGCGAATAGTTAATCATATGCTGGAAAAAGGAAATGCAGGAAAAGCCATTTCCCTTTTAGATCGTTATTCCGTTGATTCAATGACGATCAGATTATTAAAACATAAGGTATCTCTTCCCAATGAGATTTCCCCTGATATTTTATCAGGAGTGGATACCTTAATAAGGAAATCCCTGAAAACTTCTTCCTGATGATTCGTCTTTTTATCATAGTCTTTGGTTTGTTAACATTAGGAAATACACAAGAACTGGATCATCTATTTGAACAGTTTGAGAGGGGCGAGATCAATGAAGTAAAGAAAAAAATACCAATATTATTAAAAAAATATCCAAATGATCCAGGTGTAAAATATTTATTTGGATTAACACTAGTGGATGGAGACTCAGCTATTGAGGTTTATAAGGAGATCATAAATAAGTATCCATCCTCAAAATATTCTGAGGGAGCTTCTAGTAAAATAGGTCAGTATTTATATTCTCGGGGACTCTACACTCAAGCCTCCAAACATTTGAGAAAATTCATTTTTCGGCATCATAAATCCAAAGATTTATCCCGAATAATGGGGATGTTTCTTCGAAGCTTTGATGCTACAGGAGAATTGGATTCCGCACAATATTTTGTGGACAAATATTTTAATAAATATCCAAAACAACACTTGATAAAAAATGAGTTAGGATATATTCCGGATTCTATAAAAAGAATAAAATATTATAAAGAGAAGATCGTAAAAAAAGATTCAAAGGCGGTAGGTGCTCAAGGAGAACAGGGAAATTGGATGGTTCAGGTAGGAGCATTTGGCAATCGAAATAATGCTGTAAATCTTAAAGAAAAATTGATAAAAGGTGGATACTCAGTGACTATAAATACATTGACTTCCAATAAAAAAACATTGTTTGCGGTGAGAGTAGGGCCCTTTAAGAGTCGCCGATCCGCAAAAGATAAGGGACAAGAATTAAACAATATTTATAGGTTAGATTATCAGTTACTTAATATAGAAAAATAGAAAAAATTATGGGAATGAGTGTACGGCTGGTGCCTGCCACGGTCTTCAACACCGCTGTCCCGATGATAAATCGGGAGCTGGGTTCGATTCCCAGGCGTTCCCGCCATTTGAAATCGTCGGTAAGTGCAAATAATCTAGCATTTACCGACGATAGCCTTCCTTAATTACTGGTGAATTTTAGTGTAGTCAAAAGTACTGAAATGTGGTCAAATATTACCAATTATGTCACGTTTCTGACACGTTTCTGACACGTTTATCACCACTGGAATAGGTTGGTAATTTATTTATGTATTCCCTTGCGAGCTCCAAATTCGGATGAGTATACACTGATGTTGTGTTCGACGATGAGTGTGCCATAAGGCTTTGCCGATCTTCAATTGTTAACTTCTCAGCAAGCAACAAATTATTAAATGTAACTCTGAAGCTATGAAGAGTTGCCTTAGGACGATTCGCTTCCTTCAATATCATTTGAAGATGTTTTCTGGGGATTCCTATC
>DASCRE010000269.1:0-9842 GCA_034408645.1 Fidelibacterota bacterium
AGAAAATGGAAAGATGAGCTGGTCACCAGCTATGAATCTATCACCGGTAGTGTCGTGATTCATGAGGAGCTCTTTTCACCTGAGCTAAACAATGGTCGAACAGTTCTTGTCTGGCTTCCGCCATCCTATGAGATAATAACAGAGAGGAGGTATCCTGTTCTCTATATGCATGATGGCCAGAATATTTTCAACTCGCAGAGCTCCTTCATTGGTGCGGAGTGGGAAGTGGATGAGACAGTGAGCGAGCTTGTAAAAACGGGACAGATGGAGGAGATCATCGTTGTCGGACTCTATAACACCGATGACAGGAGCGCAGAATATTCTCCAATGCACAACGGAAAAAAGTATAGCGAATTTCTGGTAAACACTGTAAAACCTTTTATCGACAAAGAATATCGCACGAGACCGGGGCGGGAAAGCACAGCCGTAATGGGTTCGTCCATGGGAGGAATTATCTCTTTTCATTTAGTGTGGGATTACCCACATATATTTTCACGTGCGGGATGTCTCTCCCCGGCATTTTTAGTTGACAACAGTGAGATTGTAAACCGGGTCAGCTCTGCTCGAACTGCACCGGATAATATTCTGATTTATATGGACAACGGCACTGTAGGGCTTGAGCAGGAGTTTCAGCCTGCTCTTGAGGACATGAATTCTGCTCTTGAGGAGAAAGGGTTTGATGGGTCCAACCTGGTCTACAAAATATTTAGCGGAGCCGTTCACAATGAGACCGCCTGGGCAGAGAGAGTTCACCTGCCTCTTTTATTTTTCTTTGGAAAATAGGATTTATAACAAATTTCGGGTCAGCGAATCTTGACTCACCTTCTGAGTCGTCGGTAAATTCACCGGCTCATGGATGTCATTCGTCTTGAAAATATGCAGTTTTATGGATACCACGGTGTTTCCGAAATGGAAAGGGAACTGGGTGGAAAATTTGAGGTAGACCTGGAGATGTTCTTTTCCCTGAAAAAAGCCGGAAAGTCTGATTGTATTGAAGACACTTTAGACTATGAGGCTGCATATAAACTTGTGCAGTCCTGTGTTGTACAGAAAAAATATTTTTTACTTGAAGCTCTAGCAGAAACCATCATCGATACCTGTATGGAAACATTTTCAGTTCATCGTATTGTCGTACGTGTACGCAAACCCAACGCTCCCATAAAAGGAGTTCTGGATCACGTGGAAATTGAATGTGATAGGAGCCGTAGTGAAGATGGATGAGCGGGTATTTTTATCCTTGGGGTCCAACCTTGGAAACAGGGAGGCCAACCTTGCTGGCGCAATAAGTGCTTTAGACACCCACAAAGAAATTACCTATGTTCGCAGTGCATCTTTTTACGAATCTTCATACTTAGGTGAGGGTGACCAGCCTGATTATCTGAACACGGTAGTTGAATTTAGCAGTTCTTTTCAGCCCTTCGATTTTTTTGACCACATCTGCCACGTCGAACAAATGATGGGTCGTCCAAAGGACCGGACAAAAAATATTCCGCGCACTATTGATATTGATATTTTATGTTACGGTGATTCCGTTTTGGAAACAGATATATTAATTATTCCACATCCAAGAATAGCGTTTCGAAAATTTGTATTAATTCCGTTTCATGAGTTAGCCCCGGATTTTATTATCCCGGGATTGAATGTTAGCGTGGAAAACTTGCTCCATGTATGTGTGGACGCATCCACCATAGTTAAGCATAGTTTAGAGTCCAGAGCGTGAGAAACTTATATTATCTTGCTGTAGAGGGCCCCATAGGTGTGGGAAAAACCAGTCTCGTGAAATTGCTGGGCAAAAAACTGGGAGCAAAAATGGTGCTCGAGGAATATGAGAACAATCCGTTTTTGGAAGAATTTTATAATGACCCGGAACGGTTTGCTTTTCAGACACAATTGTTCTTTCTCATGAGCCGATACAGGCAGCAGCAGGACCTCCGTCAGGTGGACATGTTTCATAATTTACTGATCACCGATTATATGTTTGTGAAAGACCGTTTGTTTGCATCACTTAACTTGGATGATAAAGAGCTCTCTCTATATGATACGGTAGCAAATTTATTGGAGAGGAATGTCCTCAAACCGGATGTGGTTATTTATCTGCAGGCGGACACACAAACACTGATGCGTAACATTGCCAATAGAGGCAGGGATTTTGAAACGAATATGTCTTTTGAATATTTAGATGCCTTGAGCCAGGTGTACACTGAATATTTCTTTAAATATCAGGAAACGCCTCTAATAATTATCAACACAAATAATATAGATTTTGTTAATAATAGTGATGACCTGGATGAGGTCATTAAATATATAAGGGAGCCTGTCTCAGGGACTAAATTTTTCAATCCTATCATTGACCGTTAATCATGCGTCTTTTTCTCTTATTAATCGGGGGATATATTTTATATAAGTTGGTCCGCTCTATACTAGTTCAGGGACCGGACAATCGAAATATTGGTTCACAAAACCGTCAAAAAAGGTCTGGATATAAAAACCTGAGTATCAGTGACGCCGAATTTGAAGATATTGATGAGGAGGAAAAATGAATTTCAGTTCCTGGGTTTTTAGTTCAACAAATCTGTCCCAGAACGGTGGAATATTGCTACTAAGAATCTCATCTGGTGGGTTATTATTAATGAACCATGGTTGGGATAAAATCATTTCTGGTGCAGATAAATGGACCGGTTTAGGTCGGACCGGACTTATGCCACTGGGGATAGAGTATTTTCATACGTTTTTTGGATTTATGGCGGCATTCTCTGAATCAATTTGCGCAGTGCTTGTTGTCTTCGGTCTATTGACGAGACCCGCTGCAGCGCTGATCACCGTCACGATGTTTGTGGGAGCTAATTTTCATATTTCATTGGGCAAGGGGAGTCCAGAAATGGCCCTAATATATGGCATTATTTTTCTAAGTATTGGACTCATAAACCCGGGAAAATACAGTTTGGATCATTTTATTTTTAATAAAGACCGTTGAAAGCGGTTCGGATCCACGACCATGGGGATATCTCTGTATTAAAATGGGAGTCCATTGCTAAACCTCAACTAGATGAGTCAGGGGATGATGTTCTTGTTCGGATCGTAGCCTCATCCATTAATCACCTGGATATATGGGTCAGGCAGGGAATCTTGGGATTTCCAGTTCCCCTCATTTTGGGAAGCGATGGCTCCGGGATCGTAGAGTCATGTGGACAAAAAGTTTTAGATTTTCTTCCCGGTGATGAGGTTATTGTTCAGCCTCTGACCTTTTGTGGTATCTGTGACCATTGTATAAATGGGATGGAAAATTATTGTTCAGAAATGGGGATACTGGGTAAAACAGTGAACGGTACCCAGTGTGAATATGTACAGCTTAAATCTTATCAATTGAGGAAAAAACCGTCACACCTTTCTTTTTCCGATGCTGCCGCATTTTCACTGGTGTCTCAAACTGCATATGCCATGCTGGTTAAACGAGCTAAAATTATGCCCGGAGAGACAGTTTTTATTTGGGGCGCAGGGTCGGGAGTAGGGAGTATGGCGATCCAGATCGCACATTATTTTGGATGCACAGTTTATGCTGCAGCTGGGACCGATGAAAAAGTAAATATGGCTATAAAATTGGGAGCAGATAAGGCCTGGAACTACAAAAACACGGATATAGGGTTGGTGGTTAAAGAAAATACAGGGAGACATGGCGTAGATGTTGTGTTTGAACATGTAGGACCGCAAACATGGGATATATCAAAAAAGATGCTCGCTACCGGTGGAAGGTTGGTTACCTGTGGGGCAACAACAGGACCAGATGTCTCCATTGACCTGAGACATCTTTTTATGAAACAGCAGTCTATTCTTGGTTCTACCATGAGTAATATGCAGACCTTTGACGATATGTTATCGCTTATTAATGAAAATGTCATTCATCCTGTAGTAGACCGTGTCGTTCCTATGGAGGAGGTCAAGCGTGCACACGAATATATTGAAACATCCGGTCCCGTGGGAAAAGTTGTTTTGGTAAACGAAAAACCATGGTAGACTGTCCTTCAATTTGATAAATTCTCGACCAGAGATCAGATTAATTTTTTGAAAATCATCTATCACATACTATCTCATATTTTCTGTACTGTCCTATTTCTCTCTTCTTCATTCGGGCAAGAAAAATTAACCAATGTGGGTTTCACCACCGGAACACATGGGTGGGGAATATCGGTCCAAAAGTTATTTCGATTGAACGAAAAGTCATTTTGGGGTATAGACGGACGGTTTTATAGTATTACCGGACTTGGAGATATGCCTTCCAGTAATTATAATCAATTTGGCGGCTATCAGGAACGCAACCAGAAAAGCCTTTTGATGTTTCCTATCTCTATTGGAATTCAACATTATCCCCTTCAGGGAAAGATCGCCAATAATTTCTTTCCGTTTATACAGGCAAAAGCAGGCCCTCTTTTCGTATTTGATGCAGATGAATCTATCAAAGGTTTTATGGATCGATGGAAAAAACCTGAGACCCAGGTAACCTATGGAATTCAAATTGCTGGTGGGATTAAGTTTATTGTCCCGCCCTATTCTTATATGTCCATTATTGTTGGGTATGATTTTTTCCCATTATCAAAAGAGGCAGATGGTCGTGATAACTACAATGGTGGAGTTTTACAAATAGATTTTTCTGTAAAGATAGATGACTGACAAAATATTTCTCCATGTAAATCCTCTGAATGTAAACAATGATAGATTTACTCTGTCGGACGATGAATCTCACCATGCAAAGAATGTATTGAGACTCAAACTAGGTCAAAAAATTTGGTTGATTGACGGAGAGGGGATAGCCTATACCGGTGAGATAACATCGCAGAATGGAAGCACAAAAGGTAAGATCCATGAAACTATTTCTGGTGAAGGAGAAAATCCATGGTATTTACATTTAGCGATAGCTGTTTTAAAGAAACCAAGGTTTGAATTTCTAATCGAGAAAGCCACAGAGCTGGGTGTAAATAAAATATCAATCATTAGAATGGATAGGTGCGGAAAACAGATAGTTCAAGATTCACGCATAAAGAAACTTATTCTAAGCGCTGCCAAACAATGTGGACGAAGTATCTTTCCAGAAATTGAAGAATTTTCAAGTTTAACCAACTTTATTGACCAGAGTACAGAAAAAATAGTTGCTGCAAATTGGGAGGGAAAGCTCTCTTTGAGTAATTATTTATCTCCAGGGTTTAAATCTACATTCTGTATATTAATTGGTCCTGAAGGAGATTTTTCTGATGATGAGCTCGATACATTGAATCAAAAGAAAATTCCTATAGTTACACTTGGGTCCCGCAGACTCCGGTCGGAGACAGCGGGTATTTATGCATTATCAGCAATGAATGAATATTATTTGAACACCAGAGAAATTATAGATGTCTGACTGTCTTTTTTGTAAAATAATCAGCGGAGAAATTCCAACTGATCTCGTTTATGAAGATAAAAATGTGGTTGCATTCAGGGATATAAACCCACAAGCTCCTACACACATTCTCATTATTTCAAGGGAGCACATAGAGACTTTGAATGATATAAATCAAGGTCACGGGGATCTCTTGGGTGCTATGCAGTTAACGGCCTCCTATTTAGCTAAAGAGGAGGGAATAAATGAGGAGGGATTTAGGACGGTTTTTAATTGTAATAGGGCTGCAGGTCAGACCGTGTTTCATATCCATCTTCACCTACTGGGTGGAAGGAGTTTGGTTTGGCCTCCGGGATAAATAATTCAACATTAAAACAGGAAAACGTCAATGTATATATCTGACCTTAAAATTCATGGATTTAAATCTTTTGCAAAAAAAGAGGACCTTCGATTCGGTGAAGGTATTACAGCGGTTGTAGGACCAAACGGCTGTGGCAAGACAAACATTGTTGATGCCATTCGCTGGGTTTTGGGAGAGCAAAAATACTCTGTATTGCGAAGCAATAAAATGGAGGAGGTTATCTTTAATGGGGCGAAAGGGGTCAAGCCCTTGGGAGTGTGTGAAGTCTCCTTGACCGTTCATAACAACAAGGGAAAGCTACCGGTTGAATATAATGATATTGAGATATCCAGGAGAGTATATCGTAACGGAGAGAGTGAATATTTTATGAATAAAAATTCCTGCAGATTGAAGGATATTTATGATCTATTTATTGATACAGGGATGGGGTCTGATTCTTATTCTGTAATTGAGTTAAAAATGATAGAACAAATCCTCTCTGAATCTGGGAATGACCGTTTCAGAATGTTCGAAGAGGCTGCGGGAATCAATAAATATAAGCTTCAAAGAAAACACTCATTACGAAAATTTGAGATGGTAAAAAAGGATCTGGAGCGGGTGGATGATATAATAAAAGAAGTTGAAGAAAAAGTGAAGCATTTAAATCTCCAACTAAAGCGATTTAAACGATACGAGAAACTTCAGGGAGACCTGAAAGAGTTTGAAATAAGTTTGGGATATACCCAACTCTCGGACTTAAAAGAAGAATCTGATCCGCTAAGGTTGACAGTTCAAAAATTTACCCAACAAAGGGAATCCAAATCTACACAGGAAGAATTAAATGAAAGAGAGCTGACCAGGCTCCGTGAGCTGTATCAGGATCAAGCGACAGAAGTGGAAGATTTAAAACATAAGTTTGATGGATTGAAAGACGAAAGGAATGCCACAAAACAACACATACTGATATGGAACGAGCAATCACACTCAGCCCGAAATCAAATAGATCGTTTAAACACTGAGAAAATGGCAAACGCAAAAAAGGATGAAAATTACAATCAGGAGTTAAGGGAATTGCAAAAAGAAATAAATATAATAACACCTGATATATCCACGGCAGTTGAAAAACACAAGGATAAAAAGGAATTATTTGATGAGTTAAATGAAAAGTATGTTACAGTACAAAGGGAGGTTGAACTATATCAGGAAGATAGATGGAAAGCACAAACAAAGAAAACTGAAATTGAGAGACAGAACCAAAAATCTCAACTACTCATTGAGGAGAAATCAGAAACTATAGATGAGCTAAACATAGATATAGATGGGTTAAAAAAATCGTTGATTCAATTGGATAAACAGTTAGTTGATGGGGAAAATAATATTTCAGGCATAAAAAATAATGTATCGAAAGTTAAAGCGAAACGAGCTGAATTGAAATCTGAACTTGACAGATTGAATTTAGACTTGAATTCAACTCGAAAAAATATTCATGAAATTCATGGTGAATTAAAAAGTCTGGTGTCCCAACGAAAATTTTATCAATCCATTATTACGAGTAATGAAGGATTTCCAAATGGTACACGTCATATTTTGGAACAAAAAACAAAATACCCTGGGATTTTCGGTGCTGTTGTTGATCTGTTAAATGTGGAAGATAAACATGCTTTAGCGGTGGATTCAGTTTTAGGAGATTTAGGAAATTGCCTTGTAATAAAAAATAAAAATTCTGTGTTTTCTGTTTTCAGAGAACTGAAAAAGAAGAAGTTGGGAAATGTCAGTTTTATTCCTTTGGACTGTATTCCAAAACCGGCGAAAGGAAAAGTAGCTCTTCCGAAAAATCCCGCTATTTTTGGGAAGGTGTCTGATTATGTTAATTGTCCTGAAGATATATCTGAAATAAAGAATTTTTTATTTGGGGATTGTTTGCTGGTTAGTAAGATAGATGAGTTGGATGAATCCATATTAAACGAATGGAATTGTGTAGATATGGAAGGGCATATTTCAAATAGGGGAATCATAAAATTTAAGGATTCGGAGAACAGTTTGATTCAAATAGGGCGTCAATCTCGATTAAAAGAACTGAAAATTATAATCTCTAAAATGAAAAATAAATCGGAAGCCCTGACAAAGAAAAAAGAAAAAATTGAAAAAGATATTTCCAAAGTTGAAAAGGACCTTTTATCTGGGAATGATAACTTACAAAATATTACAGAACAGCTATCAATATTGGAAGGCGAAATTCGACAGTTTAGATATCAAAAGAAAAAAACAGAGGAAAGAATTTTAGAACACAGGACAAAACAAAAAAAATTAAATGAGCTTATACAGCAGTTAATGAAATCGGAGAATGAAACAAAAAAAGAATTAATTAATATTGAAAAAGATATTGAAAAAAAATCATTAAAATTATCCCAATCTGAGGAAAAGCTGTCAGAACAAAGAGTGAGTCGAGATCAGCTCTCTGCAGAAGTTCAGGCCCTGCATATTGATGTTCTGCAACTTGAAAATCAAAGAGAACAATCCCGGATGAAAATGAATACAGCCGAAAAAACAATTGATGAATTAAGGTTGCGCGATTCAGAAATTGAAAATGAGATAGTGGAACTGAATAATAAAGTTGAAGGGCTCAATCAAAATATTACAGAAGGGACACGATCCATTGAAAAAATTGAAGCTAAGATTTCGGGAATAAAATCCAAATTGGATTTAAAAAGTCAGGTCAAGGAAAACACCTTTCAAGATGTAGAACAATTGCAAAACAAAATTCGAACAGAACAGAAATCTAGAGAATCATTGTTAGAAGAAATGAAAGAATCAGAACAAAAACTGATGGAAAATGAGCAAAAAAGGCTTTTAATAATTAACAGGATGCGTGATATATATGAAGTTGATATTCCTGAATATTTGGACGTAAAATTAACAGAAATAGAACTTCAAGAGAAGATTCAGAAAGCTCACCGAAGTATTGAAAATATTGGTGCAGTTAATATGGCTGTTCAATCAGATTATGATGAAGAAACAGACCGGTTGCAAATGTTGGAGAGACAGCGCTCTGACATTATTAAGTCGGAGGAAAATTTAAGGGAAACCATTCAGAGAATTGATAAGATTGCTCGAGAAAAATTTCTAAATACTTTTGAACAGATCAATACTAATTTTACCAAATTATTCACCCTCTTTTTTGAGGGAGGTGAGGGAAGATTGGAACTTATAGGAGATCCTGATCCATTGGAAGCTGATATCGCTATAAGAGCTCAACCTCCCGGTAAAAGGAATCAAAATCTCAGAATGTTAAGTGCCGGAGAAAAATCTCTCACAGCGATTGCATTACTGTTTGCTATTTATCAATACAAACCCAGTCCATATTGCATTTTAGATGAAGTGGATGCTCCCCTTGATGATGTCAATATTCGAAAATTTACTCGGGTTTTACACCAGTTTAGCAATGAGACCCAATTTATTGTTGTTACACACAATAAACTTACTATGGAATCAGCGAATTATCTTTACGGTGTCACCATGGAGCAAAAAGGTGTATCAAAACTGGTATCAGTTCAGTTTGAGGCTTAACTCTCAGTCTAATAAATAAGTTACATTATAGATTTAATCTGTCTGTATTACGTTCTTTAATTCCGTATATAGTCTGTTCAACGGAAGTCCCATCACATTGAAATAGCAGCCGTCAATTTTTTCAACACAGACGGAAAACCAATCCTGTATTCCGTAGGAACCTGCCTTATCGTATGGTTTGTAATTTTCGATGTAAAAATTAATTTCTTCATTTGTTACCCTATTAAAAGTAACCTGTGTCTGAGAATGAAATGTGTGTGAAATTGATTTGTTTTTTTGTTGAATAGAGACACCGGTATAAACAGAGTGGGTGTTATCAGACAGTATGGATAACGTAGTGTAAGCTTCATCAAATGACCTGGGTTTTCCTAATATCGATCCATTGAAAACGACGACAGTATCCGCGCCTATCACTAAAGAATCATGTCTATTTTGACTGACATTCTTTGCCTTTAACTCAGCATAGTGTTCTACAAATTCATCTGGATTTAATTTAAGTGAAATATCTTCTTCGATCGTACTTGGGATTATTTCAAACTGTACACCTATTTGTTCCAAAAGGCTCCT
>DASCRE010000270.1:0-1663 GCA_034408645.1 Fidelibacterota bacterium
CCCTCCCGCGCTGGACTTATGAAGGCGGCATGGAGTACTTTGCGCTGAGCAGCCCTTTCAGTCGTTTCAGAGAGGAATCAACAGTCGCGGAGTCGCTGTTCACAACAGGGTTCGCCGGCAGATCGCCTCCAAGTCCCCAGCACCCGATATTTTGACCCGTGACCGAACCAAAATGCGCTGCTGAAGCCCTGAAACTTTCTCTTGTCCCATTTTGATTTTCCTATAAATCAATCCAAGCATAGTCACCCCAGGATAATTTCCAAAAATGTACGTGGCTGTCAATCAAGAGATATCCATAGATGCTACAGCCATAGCCTTGAACGCTGCTGGATCAGGAAGAAACCCATGCCCACAGCCCGAAGGAACCTTTAAATGTCCATTCCTAATTGTCAGATCGAGTTCACCTAATTCAGTACGCAACGGGTTTGGGTTTGCATCAAGCTCAATTGGGCCGTTTCCATTTATTGCAGCAAGACAATGTAACGACGCAGTTAGGCCTAGTCCCGTTCCCATGTAGTGCATCGCGCACACTTTCTCACGCTGTTCTGCCATTCTCCCCACAGCCAGCACACCGCTTACTCCACCCCATTATATTCATAAATTAGACTTATTTTTAATAATAATTTTAATTTGATCTCCCGAATTATTTATAACTTTATCATATGCTGTTAAAAATTGATCAATACGATATTCAGATGTTATTATTTTTTTTACTGAACCCAAATTATTAATCATTATTTCCATAGCATCATAGAAGTCCGAAATAAAATACATTCTAGATGCTTTGATTTGTAATTCTTTTTTAAAGATTTCTTTATAGTTAATTAATATATCACTAGTTGGCAAACCAACCTGAACACATGTGCCATTAGGCTTTAAAAATTCAATAGACATGTTTATGGTTTTTTCATTTGATACAGTATCAATAATACTTGAAAATTCTTTAGAAAAAAATTCATAATCAGTTTTATTATTTAAATGGATAAATTTTTTAAATCCAAATTTTTTAATTTGAGATTTTCTGTTTATATTTTTATCTATAAAAGTAATGTCTTTAATTCCATTATATTTAGCTATAATTCCACAAATTAAACCAATAACTCCAAATCCAATTATTAAAATGTTAGAATTTTGGATTTTAGGTAATTTGTTATTAATATGGATCCCACATGCAAAAGGTTCAATTAGAGCTCCATAATTATTTTGTAGTTCTTTTCTTACTTTTATTAGTTGAGAATTAGGGAATATATAATATTCTGAGAAAACTCCATTTAAATAATTGCAGCCAACTACTTGAAAAGTTTTGCAATGATTAATAAAACCTTTTTTGCAATTTGTGCATTTATTACATCCTTTACCTGGAAAAACGGTTACATAATCACCTATTTCAAAACTGCTTGTGCCTTTAGTTGCTATAATTTCACCAATACTTTCATGACCTGGTATTCTTGGATATGTTGCCATAGGATTTATTCCTTTAATGGTTGATATATCGCTAGCACAAATTCCAGATGCAATCATTTTTATAAGTGAATTATTTTTTTTTATTTTTGGTTTTTCAATATTAACAATTTTTAATTTTTTATTAATATCTACACATTAGGTAACTGCTTCTTCTCCGGTTCCTTTTTTAAAATCGATTTTATAATTTGCTTTTCCTAGA
>DASCRE010000271.1:0-8716 GCA_034408645.1 Fidelibacterota bacterium
GCAAAAGATATTGTCCCCGGTCAGGACCACTTTGGAAGTCTGAATCTACGTATTGGTTACGGACTTTAGATCTGTTTGGTTAACACAATAGTTTTCGGTTTTTTCTATCATCACTGTTGTGTGGTGCTATAAGATTTCTGTAATAAAGAATTAGGTGTCTATGGTTTAAAGGTTCTCTTGAATAAAACCCTCAATTTTTTTCTTGATGATTTCACGTGTATCCCTAAATGAGTCCAGCTTGCTTTTTTCAAAAGTCCAACCTTGAAATGGATCGTCAATGCTCCAGTGAACATGTGTCGCATTTCCAGGAAAAATGGGACATATCTGTTTGGCAGAATCACACACAGTGATTACCACATCTATTCCCAGATACAGGTAATCATCAATGGGGTCTGAGGTATGACCGGAAATGTCAATCCCAACCTCCTTCATTATTTCAATAGCCATTGGGTTGACATGGCTTGGATGGGAACCGGCGCTGAACACTTTACACTGATCTCCCGCCATGGACCGAAGAAGACCCTCTGCAATTTGTGAGCGACAGGAATTCCCGGTGCAGATAAAAAGAACTTTTACACTTTTTTCTACCATAGGTGAAATTCACCCCAATAATTATAATGAACAAAATAAAAAACACTGTAATTTTTGGTATGGTGTAATTGTGCCCTTGTTACCTATTCTTTGAATAAATTTGGTCATGGTTATGGAAGAAAAAGATACCCAAAACCTCTTGTTTACAGAACCTATTGCTGAATTTCAGGGGTTAACACTATCAGAGATCAACCGGTATCTTCCTGCTCTAAGAAAAGCAGATGATATTTTTCATGAAGGAGAAAAATTAGAGGACGGATTATATCTTGCAGATGCAAAAGAGGGGCTTTCAAGGCTCCCTGATAGATCTGTGGATTTGATTATTGCCGATCCTCCTTTAAACCCTATTCGTGAGGGTGTTAATATGGGAGAACCCAAGACACTGAGTGAATATTATCAATGGAATGAAGATTGGTTGGCAGAATCACATAGAATTTTAAAAGCAACCGGTGCCATTTATCTTATGTGTGATTGGAAAAAATCTGGTATGTATCATAGCTTAATTTCCCAGCGTTTTCATGTACAGTCTAGGATCACCTGGAAAATACTACCTGGTGATGTCAGGACACAGGGCCGGGGGTGGAACAATGCTCTTGCAGATATTTGGTTTGCCACAAAATCCGAGGAATTTCTTTTTCATGGAAATATGATTACCCATTCAGACGACGAGGAGCAACAGGATGAGGTAAATAACTTTTGGTCAGATATTGCTGATAAAGAGGATTCAAACGAGTTGAACGAAGGGATTTCCCCAGAAATTATCATTCGAATATTGGATGCCAGCAGTTTCAAATTAAGTTGGGTTGTCGACCCGTTCTCTGGCTATGGATTAACTGGCTCTGTAGCAAAAACAATGGGACGCCGTTTTATTGGTATGGAGATTGACCAGGACAGACTGCTCATGGCGATGAAAAGAATTGATCAAACATAAAGGAATAAATGCATGTCTTATTACGAACAAATAAAAGCTGATATGTATTCTGCGATGAAATCCGGAGACAAACAGAAAACCGCTACGCTACGCACTGTACTATCCATTTTAAAGGCAAAACTGATAGATAAACGGGAGGATTTAACAGAGGGAGAGGAGTTGAAAGAACTGAGAACCTTTGCCAAGCAACGAAGTGAAGCAATCAAAATGTTTGAAAAAGGTGGAAGAAACGATCTGGTACAAAAGGAGCAGAGTGAATTAAATACGATTGAGCAATATTTGCCAAAGATGTTGGATGAAAAATCCATTCGGGAATTGGTTCAAAAGATTATTTTTGAGACCGGAGCATCTGGAGTGGAAGATATGGGAAAAATTATGCCTCAAATCATGAAATCAGGTGGAGGGCTTATTGATGGGAAAACTGCTCAAACAATTGTGAGGGAGCTCTTATCCTAAGTAAATGACTTTTCTTGATGCATTAGGGGGCATGATACTTGTCTGGTTTGGGTATCGTGGATTCAAAAAAGGACTGACAGGTGAAATAGGACATGTGGTTGGTTTATTAGGAGCCGTTATCATTTCTATGTCTTGGTATGTTTCTCTGGGAGGAATCCTTTCGAACTTGTTACCTGTTCATGGATATGTTATCATTGGGATTGCATTTTCAGCTCTCTTTTTCCCTATTTTGATTTTTTTTAGAATAGTATTTAAACTCATCGAGTTCTTTATTTCAACCGCAGGGCTAAACCCCCTTAACAATTGGCTGGGGATTATTACGGGATTGATAAAGGGAGTCCTCATTCTTTCTATGGTGATCTGGGGACTTGAGCTTATCAATAACTCAAGATGGACGGGTATCGTCCAATCTAATTTCAAATATGCTTCGAAACTATCGGATATTAGGAAAACTGTCTGCCAACGTTATGGTTGGGAAGATCCGGTTATCAGTGGAAGCAGGTTTATTGAAGATTGGCTTGCTCCTGACCAACATCAAAACTAACCATGAGTAGAATCGCTCAGGAGGTCATAGAACAGATACGGCAAACTGCCGACATTGTTGACATCATTTCTGCAGTGGTAAATCTGAAAAAACGGGGACAGAATTATTTTGGACTTTGCCCCTTTCACAATGAAAAAACACCCTCTTTCAGTGTAGCACCTGCAAAAGAAATATATCATTGTTTTGGATGTAATGCAGGGGGAAACGTATTCCGTTTTTTAATGGAATATGAGAAAATGACGTTTGTGGAAGCAGTAAAAACTTTGGGAGACCGCTATGGGATTGAGGTAAAACTGGGAGGGGACGACCGAAATCAGGAAGAACTGAAAAGGTTGCGAGATTTTCAATCATCTGCATCGGGGTTTTTTGAAAAGCTGCTTGGTTCAGCGGAGGGGAAACCGATAACAAAATATCTGGAAGGTAGAGGTCTTACCAAAGATGTAATAAAAGATTTCCAGCTAGGATTTGCTCCTGACTCATGGGACCGTCTTCTAAAACTGGCACGAAAGAACGGAGTTCCAGGAAAAATTATGGATAAATCGGGGCTGTTTACCCGAACAAAAAAAGGGGTGTTTGATCGATTTCGAAATCGCCTCATGTTTCCCATTCACAATCCCGGTGGACAGGTGATCGCCTTTGGAGGTAGAGCCATGGATCAGGAGGACCCAGCGAAATATATGAACTCTCCCGAAACGATTCTATATTCAAAGAGCCGTGTTTTTTACGGATTGAACAAAACTCAGAAAGCCATTCGAAAAGCAGGAACGAGTATTTTAGTGGAAGGGTACATGGATTTACTACAGCTTTATCAGGCAGGGATTACCAATGTACTTGCAGTTGCCGGAACTGCCTTCACGGAGAATCATGTCCATCAGATACGAAAATTAACCCGCAAAATTTTATTAATGTACGATGGTGACAGTGCCGGGAGAAATGCCTCCGTTCGGGCAGGATATTTGTTGTTACGTGGTGGTGTCGAGCCATTGATCGTCTCTGTTCCAAACGACCTAGATCCGGATGATTGGGTCAGACAGGACGGCGCAGAGGCAATTAATAAAAAAATAAAGGCTGCCCAGCCGCTTATCACTTATCATATTCAATTATCGGGTGTGCGTAAGATGTCTCCCGCAGAGCGATCCAAATTCATACGTGGAATGGTAACAGAGGTTGTGGGAATTCAGGATAACATTTTTAGAAATGAGATATTTCGCTCCATTTCAGATGAAATGCAGATTAACGAGCGAGACCTTCTCGCTGTAGCGGACAAAGAATATCGCCGGAGGAGGGGACACAGAACTAAAAGCGATGTCAAGAGTAACACACCTATGTTTGCATCCCAAAAGGAAAAAGCTCAGCTGGAACTGGTAAAACTCCTCGCAGGAGAGGACCTGACGGTTCGCCAGAAAATTCGAGATTCAGTGACCATAGACTATTTTACTTCGCCGGTATTAAAAAAACTTGCGGAGTTCTTTTTTAGTCAGTATGAAGTTATAAAATATGGGGCAGTACTCCAGAATTTTGAAGCGAAAGATGAGCAGGAAACGGTGGCAGGTATATTGCTGGATTTATCTGTGCCGGAAGAGGTTGACAGAACCATAAACGATTGTATCAATTCTCTGAAAGCGGGACCTTTTCGAAAAAAAATTGAATCAGCAAGAATAAAATTGAGGGAGAAAGAAAAATCGGGGGAGGATGTTTCAGATTTATTAATGGAGATTTCCGAACTGAGGAAAGAGTTGAATTCGCTTACATCGGAGAGCAGGTGATTAATGTATTTTTGTTTTAATATTTTTTTACTTTAATAAAGGTTTACATATGGAATATTGTTATCAGAGAGTCATAAATGATTCATTCGAAATTGTGGAAGCTCGAACTAGAGAATCAATAGAGGAACAGGGGTTTGGAGTTTTGACAGAGATAAACGTCAAAGATACCCTTAAGAAAAAACTGGATGTGGAATTCAGTAAATATATGATCCTAGGAGTCTGCAATCCCCCATTAGCCTTTAGTGTGCTGAAAATAGATAAGGGAGTTGGTCTCTTTATGCCATGTAATATTGTTTTGTGGGAAAATGAAAGTGGATCAACCACGGTCAGTGCCTTTGATACAACCATTATGTCCGAGAGGATACAAAATGATGAAATCGAAAGTTTCGCCCATATGGTGAATAAAATTCTAAAAAAAGCTTTAGATAAAATATAGGAATCAAATCGATGCCCATGTATGATTATAAGTGCCGTTCTTGTAGCCAACTTTTTGAAGAACTGATATTCTCTAGTACTGTCCCAGACAAGGAGATTGCTTGTCCCAATTGTGGCGATAATAATGCGGTAAGACAGTTGTCAGCTCCGGCAGTTGCGGTAGGGTCATCCTTTGAACCTGCCTGTGAAAAACAAGGCTGTGCTAGACAAGCCGGCAGCGGGTTTGGTTGAGCTGATTAGTTCCTGGGTCTCAGGATAATAGCACTAAGTAAATACTTCATATATAAGGTTATAAAGAGAAGCACACTTTGATTCTCATGCCACTTATTTAGGGTTTTTCCAGGATAACAGAGGCCTGTTTTATCCTAAGAAACATCATATGTTTTAAAATCATTTTTACAGGGTTGTCCGTTAGAAAGCCATATTTTTCGATCTTCCAGATCCATTATCATGGAAGTTTTTGTAATGATGTGCTGGGATTCCGGAATCATATTATCCCTGTGACGGCAGAGAGACTGGGGATGATTTTCGTGGTCCTTCAAAATTTCCTGAATACGTTTAACATCAAGAGGTTTCTGCTCATTTAATAGAGTCTCCATGCGCACCTGGCGGAACTTTGATAGATGCTTTCTGGGATTCGGAGGTTCTGTTGCGTCTATCTTATCTGGATTCCTAAAGTGGTTGGTATGGACCAGAACCCCGTTATCCGGATCAATAGACCGTAAACTGTCCGGCGCCAGTTCTATGTCCACCGCACCATGGGAGACCTGCCCAACGATAAAATTAGCGGTACAAGAGCGTGGGGAATCTGTCAGTACATCCAGAGCATCATCCATGGTGCGAGATCTCAGGATCTCATAGCAGCGGAGGTGAAAGGGTTTCTGAAATCGGGCCCAATTGTCGGAGGTGGAACACATGCCGTTTACCGCCAGGCCCACACCTTCAGAGTTCATGCCTGGCTTCCCTGCAAAAATGCCTGCCTCAGTAAAGGATGTCCGGCGAAGTCCATCGGTATCTGTACCGGTAACCAAAACACAGTCCACATCGGGTATCCAGTCCCAATTTTGTCCAATGACAACGTGCTTATTCTGAGATGCCTCTGGGAGCAGAGCAAAAGAGGTGCAGCCGTCCACCGATTCGTCCATGTAGATTTTACCCAGGGCATAGTAGAGCAGTTCATAGCGGAGGTTGAGCATGGCAATCTCTAATATATCCCTGTTTGAACTTTCAGATATACCGTTCATAGCGCTAACATATTCAGGGGATTGATTCCGAAGTTTATTCATATAGATGCCGGCATTTACCAGGAGATCCTGTTTGCAAATACCGGCCTCCCTATCAAACCGGGTAATGTAGACATCTATATTTTTTTCGATGGGCTCCCGCAAGCTCTCACCGTGAGCCAGGCCCTGCTCGTGGGCGGTACCTGAAAACCGGAAATGTAGTTGGCTCATTTCTCTTCCCTGATTATTTTTTCGAACACAAGCCAGTCAGGCATAAATTTAAATCCGGCTCTCAAATTAATACCGAGCATTCCCGTATTGGTGGAGCCATTATCGGTGCGGATCCACTGATAGCCCTGGTTTTTTGACCATCTGAGACTGGTATGTTTTAAGGCTGAGGCAATTCCCTTTCTCCGATATTCACGGCGCACACCGGTGAGCCCCGTATTGATGCCTTCTTTGATCTCACTTCTCCAGAGATTGTTCATCCCTGCTATGCGAGTTCCATCCAACACAAAAAACCATGAATCCGGGTTGAACTTTGGATGTAAAAAAGTATGTTTTTTGTAGGTAGAATATTTCGGCATTGTAAAGGGATCTGTCCAGGGGATATCGGGGCAGACATCCCTCTCCAGCTCCCAAACCTTATGGTCAGCGTTGTCATCTTCTTTCCTGAATTCTGTAAGGGTCGTGATTCGGAAATTCTTTTGGAGCACTCTGTCCAGTTCATCCTGATACTGACCGGGATCATAGTGTCTCAGGTCCAGGCTGGACTCCCGTTCCTTATGGGTTTGCACAAAACCACGGTCTACCATAAAACGTATTCCCCTCTCGTGGGGTTCGTGCACTTCAGACATTAGTTTGATGGGATCAAATGACTCCAGTTTCTTCATGAGATGGTCATAACAGACGGCCCCATATCCCTGTCCCTGGAGTTCAGGGTGAACACAAATGTCTATTACAAATCTGTGGGGATGATAAGATTCTGTGTACTGGGTATGCACAGCGGACACCATAATGTTTTTGTTTTTTTCCCAGACCCAGCACCTATATTTAATTTTCTTTTCACGTGTGTTGTCCCTGTGGCGAAGGTTTTCTACTGAAAAAGGATGATCTGGATAGATAATATTTTTTAAATCGACAAGACCCACATAGTCCTGGTCTACAAAAGGACGAAGCTTAAAATCAGTCTCTATATCGTTTTGCTGGTTTGCCATTAACGACTTTCTTCCAGATTGCTGTCTGTCATTACTTGTTCAGAGTGAACCATGAGCACAAACATTTTTTTATTAAGTATAATTTAAGAGATTGAATCCTAAAAACTATTACGTTTATTCTTTAAAAACCAGCTATGTTATTAGCATAGTGGTTTTAATTATATTGAGACCAGGAAGAGGGTGCTGCTGAAGTAATCTCCGGTATTTTCAAACACACGATGAGGGAACTATAAAGGGATAGGAGTTCCCACCCAAATAAATAAGAAAAAGTTTTTAGATCAGTCCCTGTCTTTCTGCTTCCCGTTTTACGGGCCCCCAGAACCCAATGGGGCGAGACATCACGTAATATGCCACTAGGTGATCCATATTTTCCGGTTTGGTGGTAAAGGTAACCGGTAAATAAATAAGAGCATTCAAAACAATTAATGTCCAGAACTGAAGATAGTCTGGAAGTTCCGGGATAATTCCAAAACTAGGGAGGATCCAGACAATGAGCCAGCTTAGCCCAAGGTTTGCGATCCACGCGGAAAGATATCCCCAGGAATTAAAGCGCCACCATATCACCTGAAGAATGTTTGGCAACCACACCCCGGCCGCCATGATCCACAGAGCAAAAATAAGCCAGGAGGTGATCTCTTCACCGATGATCATTCCAAACAAGAAAGAACCAAGCAAAAGAACAAAAGTTGCCGCCCTGCCAACAAAAACCAGTTGTTTCTCTTCCGCTTTGGGGTTTATGTAGTGGTGGTAAAAATCTCTGGTGGCGTACATAGCTCCTAAATTCAAATGAGTGGAAACAGTAGAAAGGTGAATGGCCAATATTCCGGCAAACAAAAATCCCACCAGACCTACAGGCAGATATTCAAATCCCACCCGGTACCATGCCATTTCGTACTTCCCGCTGTGTCCAATTTCAGGGAAGAGAACAAAGAACCCGATTATTGCTGCTGCCCAGACAGAATTTCTGATGAGCACCATTGCCGATCCGGCCCAGATACTGTACGATGCATCGCGCACGGTTTTTGCAGATTGAATCCGCTGTGCCTCCGGATACCAGTCAATGGAGGTGCCCATTCCAAACCCACCGATGAGAGCAATGATCATCATGGTAATAAACCAAGCTACCGGGAACTGCCCCTCATACATTCCTGTAAAGCTGAACATACTCAGCCGCCACGACTGCCCATCAAAATGATTTACCGATATGGACTCCCAGGTGGTTCCATTATCAGTGGAATAGTCCACGTTTACATGTTTCCCCGTGTGTCCTGCTGTCCAAACGATCTGATAACCGTAGTCCCCTCTCAAAATATCTCCTGTACCGGGAAACAGTATTTTTAGTTGTTGGTTGTTGTCCGTTGTTTTTACAAAAGCACTGACCTTTTTTTCTGTGTCCAAGATATCCTTTTCTTGAACGGAATTAGACAGCTGAAATGGGTCGCTTATGGCCAAAATTTCACCAGTTTCAGGTTGTGTAATTCGAACGAGGGCGTTGGTATTATTATTGGGGGGTTTCCACTCACAGGTGCTGTTGTAATCATTTAATCTGGAAA
>DASCRE010000272.1:0-2383 GCA_034408645.1 Fidelibacterota bacterium
ACTGTTTGTGGACGAAAAGAATTTCTAAGCTCTGGGCGGTTTATTGTAATTTTGATGACACCTTTTGCGTCATCCAAGCCACGCTCATATTTTATATCGGAAAATTCCTGTATGGATTCCCAATTAATTTTCATAATAGCTCCTAATAATTAACTTATAAAATGGGGTTAAAAATTACTATTTTCTGAGTTCAAAGCACTACAATTCCTTTTTCATGTTCGCCCGTACATTAATTAAGGATAACTAATTTTACCCTTTAAAGAATTAAATTTAGTAAGGTGGTTTGTTCCAATTATTACTTAAATCTATATATTAAAAGAAATTTTTTATGGCTGAACAAAAAATAAAAAAGTATACCCAAACGGTAATGGAGGAAATTGCCAACAGTATTACCCATGGATTGGGGTTTGGGTTCAGTGTGGCAGGTCTTACAATATTGGTAGTTTTTGCCAGTATGGATGGTGACCCTTGGAGAATTACTGCTTTTGCAATTTACGGAACATGTTTATCGCTTCTCTACCTCGTATCTACCCTTTATCATAGCCTTACCCATTCCAGGACTAAAGCAATTTTTAGAAGATTGGATCACTCTGCTATTTATCTACTTATCGCCGGCACCTATACTCCTGTTATCCTGATTTCACTACGAACAACGTGGGTACTTTATCTTCTTCCTATCATCTGGTCAATGGCAATTATTGGAATATATATTAAAATTTTCTACATTCATCGATATGAACGATTAAGTGTTGCCTTCTATGTTTTTATGGGCTGGCTTGCACTTATCGCCGTTAAACCACTTTACAATTCAGTGCCTATAGAATCATTTATCTGGATATTTGTAGGCGGAATCAGTTATTCATGCGGAGTCATTTTTTATTCATGGATTCGACTTCCTTACCACCATACTATTTGGCATATATTTGTACTGGCGGGAAGTGTGTCTCATTATATTGGAATGCTGTATATATAAATGTCCAACCATTTAATGTCTTTATTTTATTCTATTAGTTCATTTACATTACAATCTATCATCAGTCAAAATAATTGAAGAAATAACCATTGGCAATTCATATTAAACCTGAAATAGAGGCAATAAAAGATAAGATCATTTCAACCCGTCGGGATATACACCAACATCCTGAACTGGCGTTCAATGAACACCGTACTGCAAAACTGGTGGCTGAAC
The DNA here is from genome assembly GCA_034408645.1 of Fidelibacterota bacterium. Taxonomy (GTDB): domain Bacteria; phylum Fidelibacterota; class Marinisomatia; order Marinisomatales; family AB-629-J13; genus AB-629-J13. The sequence continues at coordinate 1,190 of DASCRE010000272.1, forward strand.
GTTTAAAGTCTCTGGGGATTGATGTGCAAACCGATGTGGGTAAAACCGGGGTGGTGGGTACCATGAGGGGTAAAAATAGTGGTAAAACTATCGCCCTAAGAGCCGATATGGATGCTCTTCCTATGCAGGAAACTGGTGATCTTCCCTATAAATCTCAAAATGATGGCATTATGCACGCCTGTGGGCATGATGGTCATACAGCCATGCTTCTGGGAGTGGCTGAAGCTCTATCCAAAAAATACGACCAGTTAAAAGGTACGGTAAAATTTATTTTTCAACCAGCAGAAGAGGGTCAGGGCGGAGCCCGTTATATGATCGAAGATGGTGCTTTAGAAGGTGTAGATGAAATTTATGGTCTCCACTTGTGGAATTACCAGAAATACGGAACCATTGGCGTTAAACCAGGCCCTATCATGGCAGCAGCTGATTTATTTGAAATTACTGTTCATGGTAAAGGTGGACATGGCGCTACTCCACAGGGTACAAAGGATGCCGTTGTTATAGCCTCCCATTTAGTACAAACATTACAGACCATTGTAAGCAGAAATACCAACCCCATTGAATCTACGGTGGTGACCATTGGTCAGATAAATGGTGGATACAATTTTAATATCATTGCGGATACGGTAAATTTGAAAGGAACAACTCGAGCATACACAGAAGAAAATCGCCAACTAATCAAAACTCGCATGGCAGAAATCATTAAGGGGACTGAACAGACATTTGATTGTACCATTGATTTCGAATATGAAGATGGCTATCCCCCAACAGTAAATCATCTTAAAGAAAGTGAAAAACTATTGAATACTGCAAAGGAGATTGTAGGAGACGGTGCTGGTGCCCCCTACCTCTCAATGGGAGGGGAAGATTTCAGCTATTTTCTGCAGAAAGTTCCAGGTTGTTTTTTCTTTGTAGGTTCAGCCCCAATAGACAAAGAACCTTTATCTGTCCCCCACCACTGTTCACATTTTGATTTTGATGAACGTGCACTTTTGGTGGGAAGTTCAGTTTATATGCAACTAATTGAAAATTCACTAATTGCATAAAATGAACCTATTCCAAGAATTAAAACGTCGTAAAGTCTTTAAAACTGTTGGGGTCTATGCTGCTGCTTCCTTGATAATAATTCAGGTGGCAGATATTGTTTTCCCACGCTTGTTACTTCCTGACTGGACTGTTACCTTTGTGATTGTA
>DASCRE010000273.1:0-2210 GCA_034408645.1 Fidelibacterota bacterium
GTTTGTTTTCTTTGATGGAAATTCTGATTTTCAGAGTCAAATTTTTGATGGCATGCATCCAAATTCTGTCATGATGGGATGGGGAGATGCCTGGAATGGAGAAGATGTTTTTATAAGAGCTGCATCTGAAAGAGGAGTCTTTACCATACCGGCAGATCATGCCCATAATCTTGCACCATTGAGCGGATTCCCTAGTATTCAGCAGACTCAGGATACTGGCCCTCAAGTGATAGCCTCTTTGGATACACACTATGTATCATTTCTTTTTACTGATGGTGATAATCTCCAGTGGACACTAGGTAATCTGCAGTCTGATCAGAAATGGTTTTCCAGCCCTTACAGAGGGAATTTTGATATGGGGTGGGGTATACCGCCTTCTCTATCTCAGGTTGCTCCAACGGTTATGAAATGGTATTATGATCATGCGCATATAGGGCCTGGGTATGATACGTTTATTGCGGGTCCATCTGGTGGCGGATATTTGTATCCAAGCCTGTATCCACAGGAAGAGCTTTTACTACATGTTGAGGAATTGGTCGATTGGATGACTCTGGGAGATTTGCATGTTATTGAAATTCTGGATTTCGGATCATTTACTTATACAGATATCTGGGATATATATACAGCACATGATCAGATTGATGGTCTAATATATCTAGAATATGGTGACCATTCCGAGCCGCAGGGTACCACAGTATGGTCAAATGGAAAACCCGTTATATCCCCGCGGATTAAATTGTGGAATGGTCTTCCAGAATCGGATGCTACAACCATCATCAATCGAATCAATCATATGCCCCGGGATCCATCAAGTCACTCAGGGTACAGTTTAGTAATTGCAGGTGTCTGGGAACATTCCATGGAAGAAATACAATCCATCATTGATGGTTTTTCACCAGATACCAGAGTGGTAACCCCCAGTGTTATGTTACAGCTAATGTCAGAAAATATACCTCATGATGTGAGTTTTAGTTATGATTTTACAGGGGAAGATTTTCAGACATCTAATATGGATCTAGTGGGGGATGCTTTTTGGACAAGTGATTATGATGATCTTTTTCAACCCCATCCTAATCGTTTACGTCTTACATATAATGCAGATGGTTTAGTAGGGTCTGCTTGGTCAGCGGAAACATTTGATGCTTCAAAAAGTTGGTCGACAATATTTCGGTTTCAAATTAGTCATCCATCGTCTGGGGGTGCAGATGGTTTAGGGTTTCATATACATGGGGATGGACCGGTTATCAACCCCGGTCATGAAGGTGGAATACTATCAGATCCTCACCTTTCTGTTGTTATAGATACCTGGAATAATGGCATTGAAGGTACTGATGAGTCTCTTCGAATTATTCACAATGGTAATCAGATATATCTTAATGATCTGTTGGATTATGACCCTGACCCCAATCCAGGGTCTAGTTCATCGGTATTTCGTATGGAGCTATCTTATGTGGCAGCTGCTCAAGAAGTAAATATTCGATTATTTGATGAAGGAAGCACAGATGCACTCTATGATACAGTTACTGAAATAGATCTTAGTGATTTAGACTGTTCATGGGCAGGTTTTTCTGCAGTGACTGGAATGTCAACACAGAACCATGATATTAGAACTTGGATGTTAACGGGTGCAGCATCAAGTGTTCTTCTTGGGGATATAAATCAAGATGGAAACCTTAATGTTAATGATGTGGTCCTTGCAGTTAATATAGTTTTAGGTGGTGCATTTTCAGACTATACAATGTTTTTGGCAGATGTAAATCAGGATGATATTGTTAATGTTCTTGATATTATTGCATTAGTTAATATCATCCTGTCTAACTAGACCTGCCTCTACAATTATTCTTTCATCACCCAACAAGCATCTGAACAATTCACCACTCATTCAAATATAGGGTAGATATAGTGAATACTGAAGTCTCCTTTAATAAATCCATTTTGGAGTGATCTCGCCCCACCCTACAACGTTTATTTAGGAAGTATAAAAAAGCCCCCCGATATGAGGGCAGTAGAATTTAATTCATCGCTATGGTTTTAGTATTTTTTATAATTGAGAACCAATCAGAATACGATGGAATTAGAAAGAGAGAAGCTAAACCCTTTTGCTGAATTCAGCATACCTCCGTATTCAGAATACGCACAGCTAAACTGTAAAAATAGTAGTCTCATGCTTATGCCTGATCCCCATTGAAACCCTTCATATCCCCCCACAG
>DASCRE010000274.1:0-18709 GCA_034408645.1 Fidelibacterota bacterium
TGGAAGAATCGGATGTAGTTAAAGCACTCGATGAATCAACCTCTAACAATGATTCTGAAAATGAACCTTCAGCTGTGGAATCAGATGAAAGTCAAACTGTTGAAGAGGATGAAACAGATGATGAGGAAGTGGAAGAATCAGATGGCGCTTCGACCGAAGCTAAAGAGAAAAAAGCGAAGAAAAAATGATGAAAAACAAGGATTAGTTGAATGGGTGTGGATGCAAAATTAGTCAAGGACTTACGTTCAAAAACCGGTGCAGGAATGATGGACTGTAAACAGGCACTGGTTAAATCCTCAGGAGATCTGGACAAAGCTATCGATTTTTTAAGAAAATCAGGGGTTGCAAAAGCAGAAAAAAAAATATCACGGGTTGCAAAAGATGGCATAGTATACTCCTATATTCACCAGGGAAGTCGACTCGGTGTGTTATTGGAAATAGGATGTGAAACAGATTTTGTGGCAAAAACAGATGGGTTTCAGGAATTAGCTCATAATGTGGCTATGCAGATTGCTGCAACTAATCCAATTTCCTTGACCAGAGAGGAAGTTTCTCAAAAGGTAATTGACAGGGAAAAAGAGATTTATACGGACCAAGCTAAATCATCTGGAAAACCGGATAATATTATTGATAAAATGGTAGAAGGTAGATTAAATAAATATTATCAGGAAAACTGTCTCTTAGAACAGAATTTTATAAAAGATCCGGATAAAAAACTTCAGGATATTATCACTGAAACTATTGCAACTCTCGGTGAAAATATCACCGTGAACCGGTATGTCCGGTTCGCAATCGGCGAAGATACCTAACCTCATTTTATTTTCCTATGAATAATCCTGTCTACAGACGGGTTCTCCTGAAATTGAGTGGAGAAGTCCTTGCTGGAGAGAAAGGATTTGGGATTGATCCTGAACGTGCTGATTATTTGGCTCAGGAAATAAAATCCATTTATGATCTTGGAATTTCAATTGGATTAATTATCGGAGCTGGAAATATTTTTAGAGGACTTCAGGCTGCGGCGAAAGGAATGGATCGAGTTACCGGTGATTATCTGGGTATGTTGGCAACCGTTATGAATTCCATCACTTTGCAAGACGCTTTGGAGAATATCAATTGCAATACTCGAACACTTACAGCGTTAAAGGTAGATCAGATTGCAGAGCCCTATATCCGGAGACGAGCCTTACGCCATTTAGAAAAAGGTCGAATTGTGATTGTGTCCGGTGGAACCGGTAACCCCTTTTTTAGTACCGATACCGGTGCAGCTTTACGGGCTTCAGAATTGGCGGCGGAAGTAGTTTTGAAAGGTACCAAGGTAGGTGGTTTGTATGATAAAGATCCTATGAAACATTCTGATGCTGTTAAGTACGACACTATAACCTATAGAGAAGTTATCGAAAAAAATTTACGAGTGATGGATCTAACAGCTATTACATTATGTAGTGAAAATTCTTTACCCATTCAGATCTTTGATATAAATTCCCCCGGATATTTGAAAGATATTGTATTAGGCAATAAGTCAGGAACTATAGTTAGTAATTAATTTTATGATTCAAGATACTTTAAAGGATGCTCTCCACCGAATGGATCAGGCAATCACACATACTCGCATGGAGTTTGGAAAAGTACGTACCGGAAGGGCAAACCCAGAGTTGCTCGAAGGATTGAGTCTTGATTATTATGGAACAATGACCCCTTTGAATCAGTTATCAAATATTACTGTACCAGATGCCTCCTTGATTTCTGTTCAGCCCTATGATAAAACTTTAATTCCAGAAATTGAAAAAGTCATTATGCAAAGTAATCTAGGTTTGTCTCCCAATAATAATGGGACTTCTATCATGGTACCTATTCCACCGTTATCTGAAGAACGGCGAAAGGATTTAATTAAACATATCCATCAATTGGTGGAGGAGGGTAGGATTGCTGTCCGTAATGTTAGGAAGGATGCAAATCATCATTTGAAATCTTTACAGACAGACGATCATCTTTCAGAAGATGAAATACATAGAGCTGAGCAGGAAGTTCAGCGATATACAGATGACCATGTAAAGTTATTAGGAGACCTTCAAGTGACCAAAGAAAAAGAACTAATGGAATTTTAACTTAAATACATGTTTTGTTTAAAAAGCCCCGTGTTGCGGGGCTTTTTATTTATGAAACCAGATAAATTAATGTATTTAATCGCACTTGGAATATCCGCATCCTTGACAGGTTATGCACCCTGATTCAAATTGTACTGGGCCACCACAATCTGGGCAATTTGTAACAGATTTTAATGTAAAATCTGCCACATCGCTTGACCGTTCCTCTGATTCCTCTGCCATTGTGATAGTCGGGCTTTTTTTATTTTCACCTTTTTTCTTTGAATGTGTGGATTCTAAATAATCATCGAGGGCTTTTCCTATGGCGTCAGGAGTGGATAGAATGAGGCGTCCATCTTCCCATGTTGGGTTAGGCCCGCTGATCCCTTTTAATTGTTTCACGATTGCTTTTGGATTGACCCCAGATCGTAATGAGAGTGAAATCAGGCGGCTGATTGCCTCGGATTGCGCTGCAGCATGCCCCCCTGCTTTTCCAATAGCAGTGAAAACTTCACATAATCCGTTTTCATCTTCATTTACTGTGATATAAAGTGTTCCTTCCCCGGTTCGAATTCTTTTTGTTTCACCATAGGTAATTGAGGGTCTTATTCTAGGATCATTGTTTGATCTTGATTGAATATGTTTTTGTTTATTTTCTTTTTTAGTATCAGTTTTTTTATCGGTGATTAAAATACCTTCCCGAGACCCTTCCCTGTAAACAGTGATTCCTTTCAGCAGAGCTTTATAAGCTGTCATATAGATATCTGCAACGGTTTCTCTGGATGTGTCTTCTGGAAGATTTACGGTTGATGAAATGGAACTGTCTATATATTTCTGGACAGCTCCCTGCATTTTTACACGGAAAAAAGGATCAATATCATGGGCGGTCATTACATAATCAGGCAAGGATTTGTCATTACCAAACAATTTTTTAATGATGGGATGAAACACATTATACTCATTGAATGTTTTACCATAGCCATCATTTTGTTTCACTCTGCGATTATAAGATGTGGCAAATATGGGTTCAATCCCGGATGAAACTCTAGCAACAATCGCACCGGATCCGGTTGGAGCGACGGTGTTCAAGGTGGCATTTCTTATTCCGTTTTTTTGAATTTGAATTTTTAATTTTTTTGGCAATTTCTGAATGAACTTGCTTTTAGAATATCCATCCCAATGAAAATTGGGAAAGGGTGCTTTTTCCTGGGCTAATTGGATACTCGTTTCATAGGCAGTGTCACGAAATATTTTCATGATCTGATCAACCGTTTGTAATGCATCCACAGTGTCATATTTGATTTTCATTTTCACCAGCATGTCTCCCAACCCTAGAATCCCTAACCCAATTCGCCGGTCATTTTCTGCGTTCTCCTTCTGTATATCTAGGGCATGCCTGTCAATATTTAAATCGATGATATTGTCAAGAAACCGGGTTCCTACGCTGACGATTTCCTTAAAATTTTCAATTTTGAAATTACCTTTATCATCAACAAATCGTTCCAGATTAACCGCTCCTAAATTACAGCAACCTCCATCCGGGAGAGGTTGTTCTGCACAGGGATTTGTTGACACAAGAGGGCTGCAGTATTCTGCGTTGTGATATTCTTTCATGGTATCCCAGAATAGAAGTCCCGGTTCAGCACTTTCGTGAGCATATCGAATTATTTTCTTCCACAGCGAACGGGCAGAAATCGTTTTATACACATTCTTATCATAGACTAGATCAAAATCTGAATCAGCTTCCACAGCTTTCATAAACTTATGGGTCAGCAATACAGAAATATTTGAGAATTTAACCATGTTAATATTGCCGGTTTTTATTTTTATAAATTCTTCAATGTCCGGATGATCAACTCTCAAAGTTTGCATATTGGCGCCCCGTCGTCCGTGCTGGGCAATAGTATTGGTGTTTTCACTAAATAGGTTCATGAACCCGATTGGACCGCAGGAGGTACCGCCGGTTCCATTGATTTTGTCTCCAGAGGGGCGAAGAATAGATAGGTCATGCCCACACCCTCCACCGTACTTGTAAGTGAGTGCTTCTTCGATAATGGTTTTATAAATACTTTTTACAGAGTCACTCTGAATTCCCACAACATAACAATTATTAAGCGTGGTGGTGATATCATCCCTTCCGGCACCATGCATGATTCGACCACCAGGAACAAATTTAAAATCCTCTAATGCTTCAAAAAATTTAACTTTCCATTTATCTTGGAGCGTTTTTGTTTTTTCTACCGATGCGAGGGCGTTAGCCTGGCGTTCCCATAAGTCCCAGGGATGATTTTCCCATGGTGCTAGGTATTTTTTCTTGAGGACATCTGCCCCCAGTGTATCTTCTTCGTAGTATGAGGACGCAGTGTAAGCTTCGGGTATGGTCGATTCATCTTTTTTATCTTGACGGGATTGGATTTCAATGAGACTTTGTTTTACTCTAGGGTCCAGCTGACTTACATCAGTTGTGTTTAGATCAAGTTCTATAGCTTCTGCCATATAATTCCTTTATAAATAGTTTGTATTGATGTTGACCACCATACTATTTGGACAAAAAGGCGAGTAAGTAACTATATTTCCGGAAGCAAACAATCAATATTCCGGCGGTTGGCGAGAACGAATATATTTTAGGTTATAGACATTTCCAAAAAATATTGTATTTTTCGTCGAGAAATAATTTAGTATCATGTAACAGTTCACATGAGTTTTTTTTGTATTATTATCCGATTTTCCTCTTAACTGCATTTAAATTAATCATTTAGGAAATACGATTAGGGAAATGTGTGAAGTGTATCTGAAATTGCATAAAATTTGGATATTCTAACATGGGTCTAGTATATGCTTAATGATTATATTCATGTGGAAGATGATCACCCTTAGAATCTCAATTTATCATTCTTGAAATTGATTCGCAAAGGTACTAATTTTAAGCGATGCCGCGGGCGTCGTATAATGGCTATTACCCCAGCTTCCCAAGCTGGAGACGAGGGTTCGATTCCCTTCGCCCGCTCAAATTAAAATGTCCCTAGTTTTGAACAGTCTATTAATTTCAATTATACAGTTAGCATTTCAGGTCATCTATATCTGTCTAATCGGGCGGGTTGTTGTTTCATGGTTTAATATTTATTCCAGCGGTGAGATCATCCAATGGATCTACCGAATCACGGATCCCATTATCAGGCCCATTCAGCAAATACTACCGCCAATGGCAATAGGAATTGATTTCTCTCCCCTTGTTGCGATTTTTCTTCTGGGATTTATAAAAAAAGCCTTGATCTGGGCAATTATATAAAACGCTGTGATATTTAGACATCTATGCTCTATTTTAAAACTAACAATATAGTGAGGAACATATGAAACACTGGATAATTTTAACCTCTTTGATCTGTTTGGCATATTCTCAGGAAAAACCTAAAACAGACAAATTTTTAAATATTAAGGTTCAAGATGTCACTGCTCAAAGTGAAATTGATGCCCTTCGGAAAGAATATATGGAACAAAAGAGGTCCATTGATAGCGGGTATAAAGAAAAAATAAAACTTTTGAGAGATGAGAAAAATGAAGAAATAAAATCGCTAAAAAAATCATTTAAGGAACGATTAAGAGATTTAAGAAAAAAGTATAAACATGTGGAATTTCCAAAGGAAAAGGGAAAAAAGAAGATCAAACAAAAAAATAAAGAAAATCCGAAAAAGATAAAGCAAGCGGAACCAAACTAATCCTGAAGGATGGCCCCAAATCCATCCCCTGAGCAATCGCACGATATTTATTTGACTTTTGAAGCGCTGAATTGTTAAAACTGAATCTGATTTATTTTATATATGAAGTGGATTTTTAAAGCGGGAACACTATTTTATTTTCTCACTGTTTCATTTGCCCAGCCTCCGGAATTCGATTATAATTATTCACCCTTATCAGCGATTGTTTTAGGTCAAGCCTCGATCGAAGAGACATCTGCTTCTAATTCTGACTGGATAGCCGCTTTTGATCCGGATGATGTCTGTGCTGGAAGTTCTAATATATTTGAAACTGATAATCGTTCAAATTTCGTTTTACAAATATATGGTGATGATCTGTCAACCGAAAATTTGGATGAAGGACTGTTCGAAGGAGACTATTTTACATTTTCTTTTTTCGATTTCGCTTCTAACACTATTGTTCATGATACCACAAAGTATTACGGATGGGAAAACCGAAATGGAGGTTGGTTAAACCTGAATCAAAATGATTCACTTCTCACACTCATCAATAATCTAAAACTGAACCAGCTTCAGGTTGTGGGCAGCCATAACAGCTATCATATTGCACCTTATGATACGCTCTTTGGCATCATCAATGCTTTTGCTCCGGAGCTTGCACTGTCCATTGACTACACTCATTTGGTTTTACCCCAACAATTTCTTAACTATGGAATTCGCCAGATTGAGCTAGATGTGTACCGGGATCCGGAGGGGGGGCTGTTTTCTTCTAGACTGGGGAACTGGCTTGCGGGACAGGATGTGATACCCGATATCCCTGAATTGAGTGAACCTGGGCTAAAGATTCTCCATTTCCCTGATATTGATTTTGATACCCACCTCATTACATTTAAAAATGGATTGGAAAAATTAAAAATTTGGTCTGACATATTCCAGGGGCATGTTCCCATATTTGTACTTATAGAGTGTAAATCTGATGGATTGGAAGATTATTTTGATGATTATCCCCAGTTAGAAAATCTGATCTCACTCCTTCCTGATTCCATTACCTATACCGTTCCACTGCCCTTTGATCTCACCGGTTTGGAGGAAGCTGAAGCCGAAATTCGTGATGTTTTTGGTGATTCTCTGGAAAACATCATTACTCCTGACATGGTGCGAGGAGATTTTCTCACGCTGGAGGATGCCATCCTGAGCGGAGGTTGGCCCACAGTGGGAGAAGTTAGGGGAAAGATCATGTTTGGCCTGGACAATCAGGGCAGTCTCATGGATGATTACATGGAAGGATATCCGTCTCTTTCAGGTCGAATCCTATTTACAGAAGCGCCTCCGGGAACCCCGGAAGCAGCATTTTTGGGGATGAACACACCCTCCCCTGAGATTACTGAAAGAGTGAATCAGGGATATCTAGTACGAACCCGAGCGGACACAGATACGGAACAGGCTCGGACAGGTGATACCTCCCGCAGGGATGAAGCATTGGCCAGCGGAGCCCACTTTGTTTCTACGGACTATTATCGCCCTGATCCGCGCCATGAGCTTGATCCCGGTTGGACGAATTATTCGGTAGGGTTGCCAGGAGAATTCTTTTCCCGTGTCAATCCTGTAAATGGACCACCGGAATTGTCTGGGAATGATCTGGGTCTCATCAATTTTGATATGAACATCAACTTTTTTCTTGAGGAACCCGTCTGCGATGAAGGCTTTATAGAGATTGGTGATGACTGTTACTGGGAAGATGATATAGGCGTTCTCCAACAGTTCATTGATAACAGCGCACAGACCATTAATATGAGCATGGATGGGAATGTTAATGGTGTAATTGAACCTTTGGAGCTGGGATATATTCAACAATGGGAAGATGGCAGGCTGATTGAACTAGACTGCGGTTATCCCGTATTTTGCGGATTGTCTGGTGAGATTCCCGAGGAAATAGGTAATATGGAATTTCTAGAGAGTGTCCGTATTTATGTCAATTATTTAAGTGGTCCTATACCGGAAAGCATAGGAAGCCTGGCAAACCTCTCCGTTTTAGATTTAAACAATAATTTATTAAGTGGAACCATACCGGAGAGCATCTGTGACATTCAGCCAAATCTCGATGGTTTATCGTTGGACTTCAACCATTTATGTCCTCCATATCCTGAATGTGTCAATGAAGATGTAGGATTTCAAGATACATCACAGTGTGTATCTATTTGGCATGTTTCAACCTCTGGATCAGACTCAAATAGTGGTTCAGAAGAATTTCCCTTTGCCACCATTCAGCACGGTATTGATGTCTCAAGTGAGGGGGACACTGTTTTAGTGTATCCAGGTACCTTTTATGAAGCGATTGACTTTCTGGGGAAAAGCATAGTTCTTGGGTCATTGTATATCTTGGAAGAAGATGAATCTTATATTGAACAAACTATTCTATCTAATTTTATAAATATTAGTTTTGTCCTAGACACCGAATTAAATGGGTTCACTTTTCAAGATATTTATTTGAACTCAGATGATGGACCACAGGCAATAATTTATATTGAAGATGCTTCTCCTAAAATTATCAATAATCGATTTGATAATTTTTATTTGTTTCAAGATGTTGAGTCGGCAGTTATTTATTGTAAAAATTCAAACTCAATAATAATGAATAATGTGTTTACTAATGGTAGCGTTGGCAATGGTTATATATTAGGTGGATATATTGTGAGCAAAAACTCAAATCTCACGATTAAAAATAACCGAATTGAAAATGGGTATGTAGGTTTTGCTGAGCCTTCCGGATATATCGTATCTGTAAATTCGGAAGATATAATTGAATCAAACATAATTATAAATCCGTCTATGGGCTATTGCTGGCTATGTGCTGTTATTTCTATCCTCGATGAAAGCAATTGCACCATCCGCAATAATCTGATTGCACAAGCATGGGGCGATGGATATGGTGCGGTAGTCGCGAGTGAGAGTCAGTATGTGTCAAACAATAATACTTTTGTATCAAATAGTGTGGGATATGCAAACCTGTCCAGTGATGGCACAGTGAGTAATGATATAATTTTTGGAACAAGCAATCCAGTTTATGTAGATGAAAATTCGAGCATAGAAGTGACCTACAGTGATATAGAGGGGGGCTGGGAAGGGGAGGGTAATATTGATGCCAACCCACTCTTTGTCTCTCCTGATAATAGTGATTATCATCTTCAATCCGATTCCCCCTGTATAGATGCAGGAGACCCAAATTTCCCCAATGACCCCGATGACACCAATGTTGATATGGGGGCATATTATTATAACCAAATAATTGAATTCCCTAAAAATATTATTGGTTATTATACATCATGGTCTGTATATGCCCGTGATTACCATGTGTCTGACATTCCTTCTGAAAAGATCAATTTTATCAATTATGCTTTTGCCAACATTAATTCGGTCACTGGAACAATAATACTGGGTGATCCCTATGCAGATATTGACAAATTTTATCCGGGTGACTGCTGGGAAGAAGGATGTCTGCGGGGGAGTTTTCATCAATTGCAATTGTTAAAGGCTGACTATCCTTATATCAAAACATTGATTTCAGTGGGGGGGTGGACCTGGTCTACCTATTTTAGCGATGTTTCAATGACGGAAGAATCACGAGAAATTTTTGCTCAATCCTGTGTAGATTTTATTTTGGAATACGATTTTGATGGAATTGATTTAGATTGGGAGTATCCGGTAGAAGGCGGGCTTGGAGGAAATCATCACCATCCTGATGATGGAGTTCATCTCACTCTTTTGCTCCAAAGAATACGGGAGATGTTAAATGAGCAGGAAGCCATTACCGGAAGAACATACTATTTAACCATTGCCGCTTCGGCCAATCCAGTTATGATGGACCATCTGGAAGTGGAAGCCATTTCAGAAGTTTTGGATTGGATCAATATTATGAGTTATGATTTTCATGGTCCCTGGAGTGGAGAAGGTGACCCTGTTACTAATTTTAATTCTCCCTTGTTTTCAGTGGAAGAAGATCCTACCCCCGAGCCCTACCATTCGGAGTTTAACTTAAGTTCATCGGTTCAGAATTTTATTAACAGGGGAGTCCCCAAAGATAAACTGAATGCAGGACTGGCATTTTATGGCAGGGCATTCGGAGGCGTCTCTGGGGGAGAAAATGGACTCTTTGCTCCCTATACTGGTCCAGCAGGAGAGGGAACCTGGGAGAACGGTGTATTTGATTATTGGGATTTGGATATCGATTATATTGATATGAATGGGTATTCTAAATATTGGCATGATGGGGCAAAAGTTCCTTGGCTTTTTAATCCATCAACACAGATCATGGTAAGCTATGATGATGAGGAATCTATATTGTTGAAGACTCAATACATCAATGATGAAAACATAGGAGGCGCTATGTTCTGGGAATTTTCCAGTGATAAGAACGGAGATCTCCTTAACATTGTGCATGAAACTGTTATGAACGGGAATTCCTCTGAAACTGAAGAAATTAATGTTTCTTATAATGGAAATTGGAATTTACTGAGCGTTCCAGATGAATCTGTTGATTTTCCCTGCACCGATTACATTGACGGGACATTATACAGTTTTGAAGACAATTCTTACACCAATGTTGGAATGGATGATATAACTGTTGGGCAGGGTTACTGGCTAAGATTTGAGGATATGGTGGAATGCACATTTAGTGGTAACTCAATAACTGAAATTTCTGTACAACTGACAGAAGGATGGAACCTTATGGGTAGTATTTCCTCATCAGTAGATATAGCTTCCATTCTTGATGAAGACAACCTCATTGTTCCAAGCACAATTTACGGTTTCGATGAATCATATACCGAAGCGGAAATGATCGAACCGGGATATGGTTACTGGCTCAGAGCATTTCAAGATGGTGAGATAACAATAACCAGTGATATAACTGCAAGGGCTGTACCACTGGACTTCAGTCTTATTGGTCAAGCAAACAGTATAACCGTAAATGGTATGGATTTGTATTTTGGATTAGAACTGTCAGAAAAAGACAGACTGAGCTACAGCCTTCCACCAAAACCTCCTGCGGGAGCGTTTGACATAAGATTTAATGGTGACTGGAAACTCGTTAAAGATTATGGTGAATTAGAAGTAAAGAGCCCTCATGAAAGTCTTTCTATCAGCTATGATATATTCATTGAAGCAGGGGAACATATGAATTGGGTGCTCACATCTGATAATGGCAAAGACTATATTTTGGAAAAGGCAGGAAAGATCACTGTCCCATCGGCTGAGAAATTTATCCTGAGCAGGAAGCCAGTTATCCCCGTCACATTTGCCTTGCATCAGAACTTTCCCAATCCCTTCAATCCTATTACAACTTTAAGGTATGACCTTCCATCAGATGCCTTGGTAACTTTGAGCATTTATGATATGCTTGGCAGGCGGGTCACCCAACTGGTGAACACTACCCAGGAAGCAGGCTTCAAATCAACCAAGTGGGATGCTACAGATCGAACAGGTAAGCAGGTCAGCGCGGGTGTATATCTCTACCGGATAGAGGCAGAAGAGTTTGTGCAGACAAAGAAGATGGTGCTACTGAAGTAAGGCTCACACCTGAAAAATTTTCCCCCGTATATCTTCTTTTCGACAATCACCCAATTGGTTTAGAATACAATCTGTGGTTTGTTTCCCGTTGCGTTAACTATCCTGTGTTTTTTACATAAAATGTTACTACTTTCCCGGAATAATAAAGGATTTTTTTAATAAAATTGGAAGTCTAATGTTATTATGAATATAAAAGCTGAACTACACATTGCTCTTTTTTCTATCACTGCTCTTTCCTGTCTATTTGGACAGCTGAGGCGGGATATATCC
Source organism: Fidelibacterota bacterium (assembly GCA_034408645.1). Taxonomy (GTDB): domain Bacteria; phylum Fidelibacterota; class Marinisomatia; order Marinisomatales; family AB-629-J13; genus AB-629-J13. The sequence goes on from DASCRE010000274.1 coordinate 11,615, forward strand.
CCTAAAAGTTTTACATATCCACCAGATCAAACTGTTACGACTATTACAATGCCGGACCTAGATGTGGATGCTTTGCATGCAGAAGATGAGAACCGCCCGTCATGGAAACCATTTCGGTACGGCCATAAGTTCACCGTAGATTTGTCACCATCAAATTCCGGTTCCTGGAGAGAGCTCTCCAATGGCAGCCGTATCTGGAGATTAAAAATTGAGAGCACCGGTGCATTTGCGCTCAGTCTTGAATTTGACCGGTTTCATCTTCCTTCGCACAGCACCCTGCATGTATACAGTCCTGATAAATCAGAGATTTACGGTGCCTATACCTCCAAGAATAATAATCCAGATAATATTTTTGCCACTCCTCTGGTTAAAGGGGATGCTGTTATTGTGGAATTTTTTCTTCCAAAAACCAGTGAAGAATTTAGTCTTCACCTGTCTGAGGTGATTCATGACTACCTTGATATAATAGATATCACTCAAAACCCAACACGAAGCTGTGGTATGAACGTTGTGTGTCCGGAAGCAGATAATTATCAGGATCAGGTGAATGCGGCTGCGTGGCTAGATATGGGTGCCTATATTTGTTCTGGGGCCATGATCAATAATACAAGTATGGATTTGACACCCTATTTTCTTACAGCAGATCACTGTGTGGAAGGTGAAAACGCTGCCACATTCAGGTTCTATTTTAATTATGAAACAAGTACCTGCAATGGGTCAAACGCAGGTTACGGTTCTTACGCATATGGTTCCATTTTGCGTTCCAGGTCTTATGATATGGATCCGGACTTTGCCCTTGTGGAGATTACTGGAAATGTTTATGATTCGTGGAATGTTTTTTACGCTGGTTGGACACGAAGTGCATCTGCTCCCGTTGTTTCTAGTGGTGTCCATCATCCTGGAGGAGATCCGAAAAAGATCAATTTTGATAATGATTATGCCAGCAGTTCACCTCCTATCAACTGGGGAGATGCAGGCAGTTCACCTGCCGGATCACACTGGGGAATTAACTGGGATGAAGGTGGAACGGAGGGCGGTTCTTCAGGATCTCCTGCATTTGATGTAAACGGAAGGATCATCGGTCAACTTTCTGGGGGCAGCGGAGGATGCGATTCCGGGGATGGTTATTACGGAAAATTTTGGCGTGCCTGGGATGGAAGCAGCTCATCAACACGTCTGAGAGACTGGTTGGACCCCGAAGATTTAGATGTGACTACCCTGGACGGTACGTATGATGGATCCACTTCCCCTCAGCCATACATTACCGTTACGACTCCGAATGGGGGAGAGCAGTGGTTTATAGGAGACAGTGAAAATATCACCTGGGACACTGAAAACGCAGGAGGCTATGTGAAGATAGAGCTATACCTTGCAGGATCATTTGTGGGAACTATATCAAACAGTACATCCAATAATGGATATTATTTGTGGACAATCCCTGCCTGGTGTGCGTCGTCAGTGTATTATAAGGTAAAGATCACCGATACGTCTAACAGTTTAACCTATGATTACAGCAACAATAATTTCAGTATTACAGGAGTTCCGGAGATTATTGTGATTTCGCCAAATGGTGGAGAAAGCTGGGAGATCGGATCCTCCCATACGATCAACTGGACCGGCGAGAATATTGGAAATAATGTAAAGATTCAGCTGTGGGAAAATGGCAGTAATTATATTACAATTATCAACAGCACCTACAACGATGGAAATTATACTTGGTCTATTCCTGAGTCCGTTGAGCCATCAACACAATATAAATTGAAGATCAACGATACCAGCGATGCATCCATTTATGATTTCAGTGATGATACTTTTTCTCTTTACAGTCCCGGATGGCCCGAATTTGATTTTGTCTCTTACATATCTGTCATTGATGATGGGATAGATGATATTGGTTACGTTCTGACCATCGGTGCAAATTCACAGGCAACAAATGGCTATGATGAAGGATTTGACCTCTACGCACCTCCGGCGCCTCCCCCTCCGGCTTTTGACGCCGCACTGTACAACAGCATATCAGGTGATAGATATTTCACAGACTTTCGTCCATCTACTCCGGAAGATGGAACAACAGAATGGCAGATTCACTTACAGCCCAGTCAGGGCGCTACCCATTTTTGGTGCGATTGGAATCCCGATGAATTGGGCGATGGCCAGTTTTTTTTACAGGATATGTTTGGCGGTGTCATGATCAATGTTAATATGAAAAATACCAGTTCTACCTCTTTTGATATTAGTTTTACTCAAGTAAAAATTATCCATATCAATACCGACATGATTGATATGGAAGTGGACTATTTATCTGACTGGAACATCGTGGGGCTCGCAGTTGAAAGTGACGAAACATCTTATGAGAGTTTGTTTCCTAACAGTTTGCCGGGGACCCTGTTTGAATTTACCGGGACATATCAGACAGTGGATGATCTTGAATTGGGTAAGGGGTATCTTTTGAGATTAAGTGACGCCAGTTCGGTGACATTTTCCGGATATCCAATAAATGAACTCACAATAGGTCTATCACAAAACTGGAATCTATTTTCCGGACTGTCCGTTCCCCTGTCCGTTGATAACATCAATGATCCTGACGGAATTATTTTGTCAGGTACGATCTACGGACTAACTGGCTCTTATGTGAATGCAGACACCCTACATCCGGGAAAAGGGTACTGGGTAAGAGCTACAGAAGATGGTGAGATTACGCTCACCGCCGGTGCTATGGCACGGCGGATTCCCTTTGTGAGTGGAACAGTGGATGCCAACAGGCTCACATTTTCACACAATGGTCATTCTGTTGACCTGTATTTCGGAAAAGGTATTTCTGATGATGAATTGCTGAGTTATAGCCTGCCTCCCGTTTTTCCTGGCATTGCTTTTGATGCCCGATTTGCTGGAGATATAAAGTATGTGGTGGATTCCGGTGAGATTGAAGTATTGAACCGATCAGAAACTATCACACTGGAGTACGACATCAAAGTAGATATGGATGAACACGTGAACTGGATGTTAACCTCGGACAATGGTAAAGATTACATTTTGGATGGGGCAGGGGAGCTCACCGTTCCGTCATCGGAAAGATTTATACTAAATAAAAAAATCGTTATTCCATCAACCTTTACCCTTCACCAGAACTTCCCCAATCCATTCAATCCTATTACAACTTTAAGCTATGACTTACCAAAAGACAATGATGTGAAATTAGCTATATTTGATATGCGTGGTAATAAAGTTGCCACATTGGTTAGCTCAAACCAGCAAGCTGGATTCAAGTCAGTTCAATGGGATGCTACAGATAGCATGGGCAGACCTGTGAGTGCCGGTGTATACCTCTACCAGATTAGTGCTGGCGAGTTTGTCCAAACAAAGAAGATGGTCCTGCTGAAATAAAAATCTAGAAGTGTTGAATAGAATGAATAATTTCAAATATTTATTTCTATTTTCTTTTTTATTGTCAAGTGGGACCTATGATTTATCCAGTCAAAATACTGGTCAATTGTGGGGTCTGAGATTGAACCAGGAGTTCTCAAATCTCAAAGATAAACGATCAGCTGAATATTACCTTGATGTGAAGAACTTGATTTCTGCTCTCACCAGGTCTCCCCTAATAAACAAAAAAGAAAGGTCTGATGTATTAATAGATTTCCCATCTCCAGAAGGACAATTTATTAATTTTGGAATGTATGAATCTCCAGTGATGCCACAACACCTATCTGAAAAATATCCAATGATTAAAACCTATACCGGTAGAGGATTGAATAATATTAATGACCGAGTGAGTGTGACTATAAAAAATAATGAAATTAAAGGACTCATATTATGCAGCTATGGTAGAATTTTCATTGAACCAATTCCAAATACGGAGGGAATTTATCGGGTATCTTATTCTGAAGATCAATTGGGTCCATTCAAAAAGAAAAATGATTGTTCAGGAATTGACTGTGATTGTATGATAATAAGGGCTGAATCTGAAAACAAACAAAATAGAGATCGAGATTTTCCATATTGTGTGGGTGAACCCGAACCGTGCTACACCATAGGGGACACATTAGTTACCTTTCGTTATGCAGCGATTTTAACAGCAGAAGCAAATAATTCTGTAGCTGACGGTACTGTAGAAGGTGGATTAGCCTGGATTGCCGCCATGGCAAACCAGGTGAACTTAGTTTGGGTACGAGAGCTTAGCTTTAAACTGGAACTAATAGAAAATAATGATGTGCTGATTTATACAGATGCAAATCCTACACCTGAACTTTTTACTGTCCACGATATGTACACGGAACTGCCCAGAGTTCTTATTCATCTAACAGAGGTGATTGGTCCGGGAGGTTTTGGTGTGTCAGAGGATAACCTCTTATGGGAATATGGTGCTGTTTTTAATACTGGATATGGCGGAGGTCTTGCCTATGTCCCGGGGTCAACTTCTGCAAATCTTCCGAGTTATGCGGTTCACATTCATGAGATCGGTCATAATCTTGGGTCAGGACATAATTGTACATCTGAGAATGGCTGGAGAAGTTCATTTGGCGGTACCGCAATGTGTAACAGGGGGAACACTCTCCCTGGCAGTTATGGCGATCAATATAGCTCCCACACAATAGATATTGCCATTCGTTATCAGCAGGACATGTTTTCATACAATAATTATGACTATCAGCGAGGGTGGACCAGGGAGCCAACGGAGAATACTGTTCCCGGGGTTATGGTACCAGAGAGCGGATTTTTTATTCCCAGGGAGACCCCTTTTGTTCTTGAAGGTTCAGCAATTGATAGCGACGAAGATGATCTCTTAACATATTCCTGGGAACAAAATGATGCATCGGACATCTCTTTTTCACCACCTGATTTTCCACCAGCAACGGGACCGCTATTTTGCAGTATTGATGCCAGCGAAACAGGTAAAAAAAGGTATTTCCCCTATATGGAGAGTGTGCTGGAGAATAATAATTTCACCGCAAACACAGAACAGCTTCCCTTTGCAGAAAGAGAGATAAATATGCGGTTATTGGTTCGAGATAATAATCTTTACTCTGGTGGCTTTAACTATAAAAACGTACAGTTCTTTGTTGATGAAGATGCGGGTCCGTTCAGGGTGACCTCTCAGTCTGAGGATGTGATGTGGGGAACAGGGTCAACACAAGACATAACCTGGGATGTTGCAAACACAGATGATCCAAATTCAGTAAATAGTTTTTTTGTGGATATACTTTTAATTAATGATAGCTGGAACAATTTTGATTTTGTATTAGCAGAAAATGTAGCAAATGATGGAGCTTACACCATTATTGTTCCCGCAATCCCCTCAATGAATGACTACAGGGTCATGGTAAAAAGTTCTGATAATATTTTCTTTGATATCAATAATTCGAGCATTTCCATAATCAATACTCAAAATCCAGTTGTGAGCATTGATACTTCTACCATCCAGCTGACATTACCATCCGATTCTATATTATTTTATGAAAGGGAAATTGGGAATATTGGTGATGTTGGCTCGATTCTTATCTATGAGCCCATCATAGAGATCGATCAATCCGGAGATGGCTTTCTTTCTTTTGATGGAGTGAATGATTATGTTGACCTAGGTGCAAATATGTTATCTGGAAATGGGAATTTTTCTATTTCTTTGTGGGTAAGATCCCAACTTTCAAATCAAATAATTATACAACAGAGAAATGGTGGGTTTAATGGTGAATATCAATTGAATTTTGGTGCAAATGGGCAGATAAATTTTTGGACGTACTCGAACGGATATCAGTGGACTGTTACATCAACTGATCTCTATAATGATAACGAGTGGCACAACATTGTGGTGGTACAGGATGTATCTATTAACGGAGGGAGAATTTACATAGATGGATCTGAAATTGGAACAAACTCAAATGGGACGGTCTATCTAGATGGAGGGATTCACACGTATCTAGGGGCAGATATGAGAGACTACCTGGGTTATCTTTCCGGTGAAATAAATGATGTGCATATTTTCGACGGTGTGTTATCAGAAGAAGAAGTAAACGTGTTATTTAATGGAGGGTTTGGGTTTAACACTACTTATGACCACGATGGGTTTACAAGCTCTGAGTTTCTTGTTGCGTCCTACCCAATCATTTCAATGCAGGGTAATACACTATTGGATGTTTCACAGAATGGTCATGACGGAGTTTTGGGTGGTGCAACTTGGGAGGGAGATTTGAGCCCTGTTCCGATCTGGATGAATATTCAGTCTGAGAGCCACTGGCTAGGGTACGGAGAGTTTGAGCCAATTTTGGTTAGAATAGATCCAACCGGTTTAGAAATATATTTTGAATATACAGGAAAGTTAATTGTGACATCTAACGCAGATTCAGTCCCAATTGAAATTCCCATTATAATAACTATAGCTGACGATATTCAATTAGTCGAAATTTCGGTCCCCTTTCAATCCAACTGGAATCTCGTAGGTTTACCTGTGGAGACCTTAGACTCAAATTATAATCTGATTTTTCCGGAATCAATTGAAGGTACACTTTACTCATACAACGGTACCTATCAGGCGGTTACAAGTTTAATATTAGGAGAAGGTTACTGGCTGAGGTTTCTACAAGACGGTTTTACCACTATTACGGGGGAGCCACTTGAGGAAATAACAATAACTCTTTACCAAGGATGGAATCTAATTTCCGGGACATCTCAAATATCAACCATCATTGATCCTGATGAAATTATAATTTTTGGGACCCTTTATGGGTTTGAATTGGGCTACATCTCATCTGATGAAATCTTACCAGGGAGGGGCTACTGGATAAGAGCATCTCAGGATGGAGAAATAACATTAACCAGTGATGCAACGGCAAGGGTTGCATCACATGATTATAGCCTTAATGCTAACACCCTAAGCATTAACGGCTCTGAGTTATACTTCGGAGTAGAACTCTCAGACAAAGAAAGACTAAGCTATAGCCTACCTCCTAAACCTCCAGCAGGAGCTTTTGATGTAAGATTCAAAGATGGGTGGAGAGAAGTTAATGACTACGGAGAAGTAGAAGTAATGTCCACCACTGAGTCCCTTACTATTGCCTATGATATCAAGATAGATTCCGGTGAGCACATGAACTGGGTGCT
>DASCRE010000275.1:0-3756 GCA_034408645.1 Fidelibacterota bacterium
TCCCATCTACTGGCTGCCCTAGTGGATTCACCACTCTTCCCAGCATTTCATTTCCCACTGGCACTTCAACAACCTTACCTGTTCGTTTTGCTAAATCGCCTTCTTTTACCAGACGGCTATCACCAAACAACACCAATCCTACGTTGTCTTCTTCAAGGTTTAAAGCCATTCCAAATACACCATTTGGAAGTTCTACAAGTTCAGAACTCATGACATTTTCCAGCCCACTAACACGAGCAACACCATCGCCTACCATGAGGACTTCACCTACTTCTGATACATCCAGATCAACCTTAAATTCCTTAAGTTGTTGCTTAAGTAAGGATGTTATATCTTCAGTTTTGATTTCCATAAATTCTCCAATTAGTAATTACTATTGATAGAGGGAATATTCCAATTTCTGTAACCTAGTAGCAATTGATCCATCAATTATGGTGTTTCCAACTCTAAATTTAACACCAGCTATAATTTTAGTATCAACAACCGATTCCATTTCTATCTTCTTTTCAAGTTTTTTCTCTATTCCAGTTACAAGCTCAGCAAATTCATTTTCATTTAGGTGGGATGATGTAGTAACGGTTACCTTCGTTGCTCCACTTTTATTATCAATTAAAATTAGAACTCTTTTGATAATTTCTTCAAGTAATTGAATTTGCCCCTCATTCAGTAATTGCACTAGAAGTTCAAATTCAAATTCTGAAAGAACATCTTCCAATACCACTTTTAGAATTTTGAATTTATTTTCCAACGGAATTCGCCTACTTTGTAAAAATAAGCGTAAATCCTGAGAAGTTTTATATGCAGTTAACAATGTATTGAGATGTTGAGATACATCAGGCAATTGTCCAGAACCTTCTGCCACTGCAAATACTGCTCCTGCATATTTGTTCACTTCTCGATTATTTTTCATCAGGATTTCCCGATTCCCGCTAGTGTTTCTTTGATAAGCCTGCGGTTGTCTTCAGAGTCTACGTTTTTTTCAACAACTTTGGTAGCCGCTTGAAGTGAAAACTCCACTACAGAAGACCTGATCTCCTGAACAGCTTTTTCCTTTTCAGTTTGAATTTGGTGTTGTGCTTTTTCAAGTATATCACCCGCTTCTTTTTCCGCAGTTACTTTTATTTCTCCTCTTACTTTCTCACCTGCCGCTTTACTTTCAGCAACTATCTTCTGGGCTTCTGCCTGTGCCTTTCGGATCATTTCTTCATAATCTTCTGCAACTTTATCTGCTTCTTTTTTAGCTCTTTCAGCTGAATTTAAAGCTTCTTTTATTTCAGTTTCACGGTTTTCTAATCCACTAATTATCGGAGCCCAAGCTACTTTTTTCAATACTATTAATAATAGTAGAAACGTAATTACTGACCAAAATAGCGTTCCACCATGCACTTGAACCATACCAGGTTTAGTCGCATCGGGATTTCCACCAGCTAATCCGAAACAGACTAATAATAGTATGAATAACAGATTTTTTGTACTGTTTTGCATACCTATCTCCTTAATATTACTCTATTTAACCTACATTGCCTGATAACAAGAAACAAGTTACTGCACAAAACAGGGCTACACCTTCAATCAAAGCTGACATAATAAGTGCTGTAGTTCTAATATCACCAGCAGCCTCAGGCTGACGACCTGTAGCCTCTGCTGCCGCAGCAGTAATTTTACCAATTCCAAGACCTGCACCTATTGTTACTAAACCAGCACCTAAACCAGCACCTATTGCTATTAATCCAGCATCCATTATTTTACTCCTTTTTTTATTTATTAATGATGTTCATGTTCAATTACTGCCATGCCAATGAATATAGATGACAATAATGAAAAAATGTAGCCTTGTAAAAATGCTACAAAAATTTCAAGCATATTGATTGCTAAAGCCATTGGTACAGAACCAATTGCAACCCATACAGATTGCATGTTAATAATTATACCTAAGAAAGCCAAAATTATAATATGACCTGCATTCATGTTAGCAAGCAATCTCACAGATAATGCAAACGGTTTAGTTATTAAACCTATTAACTCAACAGGAATCATTATAGGTAACAACCAGAATGGAACTCCTGGAGTAGCAAAAATATGCTTCCAAAAATCTCTATTCCCAAAAATTATATATGTGAAAAATGTAACTAGCGCTAGTGATACAGTTACACTAAAAGAGGCAGTTGCTGTTGCACTTCCGGGAATCAATCCAAGAAGATTTAACATAACAATAAAGAAAAAGAAAGTAAGAATTAGAGGTAAAAATCTTCTACCCTGTTTTTCGCCCATATTCGGATACACAACCTCATCCCTAATAAACACAACAAAAACTTCAAGCAAATTACCTATACCTGATTGGACTTTCCGATCTTTCTTATATCCAATAATAAATAATAAAATAATTATTGCTGATGCTAGCAACATCATAATTGATTGTTTACTAAAAATCAATTGATTATTAGATGGGAAAAGGGTAAAAGGATCAGTACTAGGATCCCACATCCAATTTAAATAATTACTAATAATAGGAATATTGTTAATTTTATTCCATGATTGGTCAAGTTTAACTTTTGTAGTATAATAATAATGATCATGATTCCCATCATTCCAATCTAAAGGATTAAATAATTCAAATACCTTATCATCTTGAATATGATGCATAATATATTCACCATCTACTTTAAGTTCGCTGTGAGTATATTCAGAGTTATAATGAGAACTATTATCCGCTAGAACAATTGCGAATAATAAATAAAATAAAAATATCAATCTTATTTTCATTGGGAATTTAATTGTACCTTGCTATTGGGGAGTTCTTTTAACCAACTTGCAATTTCTATCCATTGATGAATAACATAGAAAAATAAAAGAGATAACATAAATGGGGCCGTTAATACAAAATTGTTCGATATCATATAGATAGATAGACTAAATACAAATACCATCCTTAACAGCATACCGCCATAAACAGTTTTATAAAAATCAGAGTCAGACTTGTTTATAGAAACTAAAACAAGATAATACCCAACAATGGCATTAATAAGACTAAGTGAAAAAGTAAATAATAGTTCAAACCAATATTCTGTTGCCCAAGATAAAAATGGGAAAATGCCAACTAAAACAATGACTATAGTAGAAAAAAATATTTTTTTAAAAAAACTGTACACCTACTTAACTGAATTAATCAAATTATATATTGAAGCAAAAATACCAAAAAAAAGACCCCCTAATTGACCTAAAGGAGGTGAAATTGAAAAATAATTCTCTATTTTTATTCCAATCCATAGACAGAACAGCATTGTTACAGCCATCTGAATACCTAAACCTGAATATGCTAACCAATGTTTTGATTTCTTTGACATTTCATATAAAAAATAGGTGCCTATATTATTAATAAATAATTTTAGATATCTTAGTCTATTTAACTCTCAGGATCAGCAGTTTCAGGGGTTTGAGATTTATTCATCATACTGCACACACCATCAAATTTCGCACCTTCTTCAATTATCAATATTGCTGCTTTAAGATTTCCAGTTAAAAAAGACGTATCACCCAAAGTTACTTTTTTTTCTACGTCTAAATCACCATCAACTTTGCCACCAATGGCTGCTTCTTTAGCTGATATATTTCCATTCACTACAGACCCATTAGCGGTTCTTACCGCACCACTTGACTGGATACTTCCAAAAACTTTTCCATAAATTAGTAAACTTCCGGAAACTTTTACGTCGCCGTTTATTTCCAGTTCTGGCCCTAGAATGGAACTCGTTTTAC
>DASCRE010000276.1:0-3939 GCA_034408645.1 Fidelibacterota bacterium
CATGATACCAACTGTACTAATTACAGTAAATACATCCTTATTTTGCAATAGTGGGGAATCATATCACTGTAATGTTGGAGATAATGAACAGATCATAACTAAAACAATTATTCAAAATGAATTTAAGATATGGGAAGAATTTCAGCCCCGGGCACTTGTGATTAGAACAACTCCTAATCTTAATGAAAAGAAATATTACAGATACAGCAATCATTCTCCACCTTTTTTTAGTAATGATGCTCTAAGGTTTATCAAAGGTATTGGTATTTGTCATTTAGTTGTGGATCTTCCGTCCATTGATCGAATCGAAGACAATGGCATACTTGGGAATCATAGAATATTCTGGGGAGATGGAGTGGATGCCAAGGGGGAAGTAAATACTGAATCAATGGGTACAATCACTGAATTGGCATATATAGAAAATAATATACCTAACGGGTTTTATTTTTTAAATATTCAATTGCCTCATTTTGTATGTGATGCAGCACCTAGCCGTCCGATTCTTTTAAAAGCAGATTAATGAGTATTAGAAATTAACGTTTTTGTTTTAATAATGAAAGAGAATGGGATATTGATACAAATTAATAATATTTAAAAAAAATTAAATTCTATAAATTTGTTTCATTGCAAGTGCCAAGGAAAGGTATCTAAATAGAAAATTCAATATGAAAATATATGTTAATCCAACAATTGACAATAGAGTTTGTACCAAATAATATTAGCTACTAAATGATCCAATGTCTGAATACGAACAAAAAAAAGTGAAAATTAGTAAAATTTTATTATTTATTGTACTTGCCCTATTTCCATTATACAGTCAAGTAATTATTTCGGGTACTATCACAACTGAAAACGGGGAAATATTACCGGGTGCTAATATAGTATTTAATGGTACAAGTCTGGGAACTGTTTCTGATAAAGAAGGTCAATTTACATTAGATATTCCAGAGAGCAATTATATAAAAAGTGATGGAGAGTTAGTTGTTACCTATATTGGATATATTACCAAAAAAATAATCATACAGAAAGAAAGACAATTTTATAAAATTGTACTGGTTAAGGATGCTTTAGATTTAACTCAGGTACTGGTTACAGGGAGAGGTGCTATTTCAAGAGAAGCGTTGGGTGTGAAGGTAGGCAATGTCAGTTCAAATGAAATTATAAACAGTGGTGAAAGTAATATTATATCAAGTTTGTCTGGGAAAGAATCAGGGATTGAAATAACTTCTACAAGTGGCGAGCCAGGTTCCAGTACATATATAAGAATCCGTGGAGCAAATACCATTCAATCCAGTCAGCAACCTTTAATTGTTATAGATGGTTCGCCTATTGACAACTCCACATTTGGAAACTCACTTGGCCGTTACGGAGCAGGGCAGGGGACAACCAGTACCAACCGGGCAATGGATATTAATCCCAATGACATTAAATCAGTAGAAGTACTAAAAGGCCCCGCTGCAGCATCCATATATGGCACAAAGGCAAAAAATGGTGTCATCCTTATAAATACAAAATCAGGAAGAGAAGGTGAAAATAGAATTACGTATAGATATACGGTATCAAATGACCAGGTAACCCAGCAGCCTAAATTAAATACGAAATATGGAATGGGAATACATGCAGGTTATTTTGACAATGGAGGCTGTTACCCAAATCCAGATTTATCATACTGTAATGACTTTGCGTTAAGCTGGGGTCCGTTATTATCATCGCTGTCTGACACGGATTCAATAAATGGTTATTCAGCAATGAAGGATACTCTGGGAGCATATTTCAGGAATGGCCAGATTTTTGACCATACATCTGATATTTTTTCATATGGGGGCAAAGTAGAACATTCATTAACCATGTCAGGCGGCGAGGAATCAATAAAATATTATTTAAATTATAGTAATATGGAACATAACGGTTTTTTTATTGGGCCTAATAATTATTATAACCGTCAATCTATCAGGCTGAATTTAGATCAAAAAATGATTAACAATTTATCTGTAGCTGGTAAGATGTATTATTCAGTAACGGATGGATCATTTATACAAATGGGATCAAATGTAAGTGGACTTTTGCTTGGGAATTACAGAACACCGCCTAATTTTGATAATTCTGTTTACCTTGATCCGGCGACGGGTTATCATCGATCATATATTAATTCTACCCCTGAAATATTATCAGAAAGTCATGGCTATGATAATCCTTTTTATATACTGCATGAACAATATAATCTGACAAATGTTCACCGATTTATCGGGAATTTTGAAACTAAATATACATTAAATAAAAAAATTAATTTTCTCTATCGAGTAGGAACAGATTATTCAAATGACAAAAGACGCTATATTTTCCCTCCTTCAAGTTCAGAAAATCCTATGGGCCTTATTGATGTTCAGCAACTATCAACACAATTAATTGATCACAATTTTCAGTTAAATGCGAATAAAGATTTTGGTAGGCTAAATGCAAATTTGATTCTTGGACAAAATTTTAATGGTACAGATTATTCGCGTACAGGTATTGTGGGTGAAAATATGTCTACTTATGAATTTCAACAACTGAATAATACAACAGACTATACACCAGATGAATATGAAGAAAAAATAAGAACCAGTTCAACATACAGCAATTTAACATTTGGGATAAATAAAACATATTTAACAATAGGCATAAACAGAGATGGTTCTTCTACTTTTGGGAAAGGCAATCGTTTTTCTTATTTCCCAAGGGCAAGCTTTTCATGGTTATTTTCAGATAAGGTTACACTTCCTGCTGTAAACAAAGGTCTATTAAGGGCTGCCTGGGGTAGGGCAGGATCAGAACCTGATGCTTATCTTACTAAAAGTGCTTTTTATATCAGTAGTTTTTCTGATGGTTGGGGACCAGAGTTGAGTTCCATTTATAATGGATATGGCGGATTTTTTTCTGGCACGACGAAACCGAACCCGGATATAAAACCTGAATTGGTAACAGAATTGGAATATGGAATGGATGTAGGATTATTAAATGACAAACTAAATCTCAGTTTAACTTCATATATACAAACTACAGAAGATGCTATTTTATATGTTCCTGCAGCTCCAACCACCGGTTATGCTTATGAACTGCAGAATGCTGCTACCATAGAGAATAAAGGTTTGGAAATATTAATAAGCGCGGATCTATTTGAAACAGCTGGTCACTCATTTTCTACTGAAATAAATTATTCACACAATAAAAATATTGTTACCAGCTTGGCAGGTGCTGAAAATATTTCTATTGGGGGATTTGCAGGTGCTGCTGCCTATGCAGTTGAAGGTGAGCCATATGGTGTTCTGAGGGGGAACGATTGGCTGTATGATAATAATCGTTATTGGTACGATACAGATAATGATTCATATTGGGACCCGGGCGAATCAATTGATATATCAAGTAAAAGGAACTCTAATCAAGAATTATCAGATGATTTTATAGATATGGATGACTCCAATATATTATTGCTACCATCTAATCCAAATATTGGGAATTATCTGCTGGATGAAAACTGGTTTCCGCAGATGAACCCGCAAGAAACCATTATTGGTGACCCCAACCCCGATTGGTTGGGCAATATTCGTTTTTCCTATAATTATAAATCAACTCTAAGGTTTTCTGCTCTTTTTGATATAAAATATGGTGGTGAAATATGGAATGGTACTAAAGGGGCATTATATTATTTTGGCGCTCATGAAGAAACCACGCAGCAAACGGAGGTATATGTGCAGGGAGGAGATTGGGTAGGTGACCTCCAAACTTGGAATTCTGGTATTAAAACTTGGTGGGAAGGACAAGATGTTGGCAGTATGACGGCTGCAGATGCCCATATAAATGAAGCAGGAGATTTACTAGAATTTAGAGGCTATATTGATAATTTTTCAATGTATGCTGATCATGAGTGTCAGACATCATCTACAGACATTCCATGTTTAG
>DASCRE010000277.1:0-6807 GCA_034408645.1 Fidelibacterota bacterium
CACAAACATCGCAACTATCTAATTCTGTACTTCCCTCACATTGGCCTGCACAATCCATTAGATAATTGGGTAAGAGTCCTGTTGTACCACCTGTGCATAAACCACAGCTGTCTATTTGTGCAACACCTCCTTCAACTCCTGCACAATCGTTAATTTTCTTATCCTCACAGGATAACGCAATTATAAAAAGATAAGCAAAACAGGCTAAAATTATGTATGGTCTATTTTTATATGTCACAAGAATAAGAATATTTAAATATTAGTATCATCTAAGATATAGAACTTCAATACTGTAGCGGCGCAGGGACTCGAACCCCGGACACTCGGATTATGATTCCGATGCTCTAACCAACTGAGCTACGCCGCCAATTATCAACAAAATATAATTTTTCGAAATTTTACTTTTCCCAGCACACTAAAATAAACTAAGGATTTATCGAAAAAAATAATGATACAAGAAACAAAATTAAGGTCTACAGATAATTATTATAAAGTAATTTTAAGCTCTTACTTAGAATCCCAGAGCGGGTGAGGATTTTTTTCACTACCACTTTTTATAAAGAGGCGGTCTACTTCAACAGCACTATCTCCCATAATTAAATAAACTCACTAACACAAAATATATAATATTATTCACAGCCAAAAGCACTCAAGTCATATGATAACTCACCATCATAGTATGTATATTCTTGAGTAGATAAAATATCGAGTGCACCCTGAAACTCGCCTGTGATTCTTAATCTTCCATTTGCATAGCTACTTGGGTCACTATTATTATTTTCACATCCCCAGAATGGGATTAATCCAAAAAATAGATAGAATACGATTGACTTTGTTTTTATCATAAATTTCCTTTTTAAACACTAATAATTTATTTCATCCCTACTTTTTTTCAAAGAGTGGAGAATAAGATAAGAAAGACCCATTATAAAACAAGGCCTATAGAGAAAGTAGCCCGTACGAGAATCGAACTCGTGTTACCGCCTTGAGAGGGCGGCGTCCTAACCCCTAGACGAACGGGCCAAATTAATTTACTACAAATCACCCAATTTCAGGCTGTTCAATGGCTGGGGAGGAAGGAGTTGAACCCTCACTTACGGAACCAGAATCCGCTGTCCTACCATTAGACGACTCCCCAAAATTATGACGACAAAATGCGAATTTTTCAGAATCATAAAATTTTCAGTAAACTAAATTACACTAAGAACTGTATTTAATCCATTAGCATAATCGTTAGCGATGTCCTTTTGTGTCTGCATTGAAACACCTGCGTAGTGCTTTTCTGCTACATCCCCACTTTTTTACAAAAAGGTGGGGTTTGTTATGAACTAGTTTATAAAAAACCTATTTCGGATGGATGAGTGATTACTTTGCATAAGTTTCTGCTGTTGAAGTATCAAATTCATATGCAACAAAAGATTCATCTCCAACTATACAGGCATCGTGTCCTGGTTCGATAACATAAGCATCGCCAGCCTTTATTGCCATTTCAGTACCATCATCCATCTTAATGACTGCTTTCCCAGATTCAACACAGCCCACATGATTTGCCTGGCAAGTGTCTGTGCCGGCAACTGGTCCTACACACTCAGACCATACCCAACCTGGTTGTAATGTTATGCGCAGCGCTGTTACACCGCCTAATTTGACAACATCAACCTTTGTTTTTTCTGGGGTACGCGATTCGTCTGGTGTAAAGAAACTCTTAACTATTATTCCTGCCATTTTTTTTATCCTTTTTGTTTTTAATGAAATAATCCTAAAACATTACAAATATTTAGTTACTGCTAGAAACAATAATTCTCTTCAATTTACCCAATCCATACTTTTTATCAAAATGATAGCCATCTCAACAATACCATTTTTTTTCTATGTACTAATTCAGGTTGTCTTCAGTAATTCCCTTGTATAGTCATGTTTTGGACTTGAAAATAAATCAATGGATAGTATGACAGAAGAAAGATTGATGATCCTTAATTTTTCTTAGAAACTAATGGTGCTAATAATTAAAATTGATAAAAAAAGGGCTCCAAAAAGGAGCCCTTTTTAAAACAACGATTTAATTACTCATTTATTTCATAACCATCATCTTTTTGATGATAGTCTTGCTCTCTGTTTTCAATGTGTATAAATACATACCTGAGGGAACAGATGACGCATTAAATACTGCTTCATGAAAACCGGCATCTTGAACGTCATTTACTAATCTCGCTATTTCCTGACCAGCAATATTGTGAACCAACAGCTCAACATGGGACTGCTCTGTTATTTCATAGTGGATTGAGGTAACAGGGTTGAACGGATTGGGATAATTTTGAAGTAGGGTTATCCCATCGGGAACCATGGTAAGTGATCGTTTCGACAATTGCATATTATCTCCTAGATTAGCAATGTCAATTGTACCTGTTCCATTCAAAATATATTCGGTCCCGTCTTTTAAATTGACCAAAATCCAAACCTGACCATCGTCAGCTTCCCTCTTGATATCAAAGGAAATATTCACTTCATCCTTATTTTTCATCAATTCAATATTCCCTGAATTCTCAGAATATATCATGTCATTTGAAAATCGAACATCAAAAGCACCTTCCGGTGGTTTTGGAGGTAGGCTGTAGCTCCGTATTTCTGTTTCGGGGACACTCACACCAAAATACAATGGAATATTATTGAATTTGATAATGTTTGCATCTTCCATACGGTTTACAAAAGGTTTTGATCTCGCCTGTCCACCCATAGTGGTTATTGTGATCTCACCATCACCATAAGATCTGAGCCAGTATCCCTTGCCGGGAAAGATCATGGCTGCCTGTGAATATCCCTGGTCAAAAGAATAGACGGTGTTCGGAACGATCAACCCATCTGGGTCCATGATTGCGTTAGTATACACAGGAGTAGAAATACCGGAGATCATATTCCAATCCTCCGCAACAGGCACAGTGATCTCTTCAATCTCAAAACCATTTAGAGTTGAATATCCTCCCGCCTCTGGATAACGAATCCAATATCCTACGCCATTTTGGACATTGGTCTCTAATTCATATCCATTGTTAAACGAAAACAAGGTATTCTCAATGGCATCGGGAAAGATATTTAGATAATAATTATTATCCATCTCCAATGGGAGGCCCACGGTGACCCAGTCACCAGAATAGGCTAGAGTCATGTCCATAGTGGGATCCTGCCATAAATTTGTGGTTACACCTTGATATATCTCTTTGCTGCTTGGTGAGTAAGACTGAATAAGAACCATTGCATTAAGTTGACCCATGTTCCATGTTGGGTCGACATCGAAGTGATGGGTGTACAACCCAGTTTCACCCTCACCATAGAGGTCAAAATCCACATATTCATATCCTTCAACCGTGCAAAAGTAGTCCGCGGAATATTTATACGTAAGTAAGAAAACGACCTTGTTGTCACTTGTGGTTATATCCCCTGTCATTACAACATCAGCGACAAGGTCTAACCCACCATCATCCTGATTTAGATAGGTAACAAAATCAATATAAACGGGACTATCATCATCTATTAACTGGTCATAAATATCAAGATAATATGGATACATATTGGTTCCACCACCGATACTATTTATAGTTCCATTGAATTCTGCATGAGGGATTCCACCGACACCATACATACCTCCTCTTTGAGAATAGCCAGGGCTGGTATGTCCGTCCCCCTCCCAAATAAGTGGAATTACATTGGTATGATTTTCTTCAAGTTGAGAAAGCCCGGCCCGGGCGTCTGGACAGTATGGTCACCAAGTTTGAGTAAAGACTTCCCCAATAACTGATATTTGGGTTCCAAATAATAGTGCACTAAATAACAAACTGGTTACGAAAAGCATTCTCTTCATTATAAACTCCTATTTTTCAATGAATTTGACATAGAATTTTATTTAAATATTCCGTAATCAAATTATTATATTAAGAACATCAGTGGAATATACAAATTTTCAAAAAATTTTTCAATAGTCATATTTATTAAATTAAAACTGAGAATGGGAATTATCTCAATTTAGAGGTACATGCAGTCGGTTGGACTGAATCACCTCATTTGTTTCTGTATTTTGGATTATGGTCACAATATGGAACCGATTGTTTACTTCCGAATATCCTTCCGGTTTTAAAAGTGAAATTGAGGTCGAATATGAGGAATCACTTTCCAAAATAGTCCACTCCTCCCCCTCAGCTAAGTCTCTCATAACCTGCATATGAATAGTTTCTCCGTTATAGCCCTCGTGATAAATACTATCTTCCACCACTACGGCCCAACTCTTTAGAGGACCATTTATGACCTCAAATGGTAGAAATTCCAAATCAACAACAATACTGTCATTATCCAGTGATGTTTCATGTCCCAAATATAAAATGCTTTCATTTGCCAACTCAGTTAATATATTTCCATTGACATTAGATTCTATATTCTGTTGACCATACGAAATATGTATTCCGTTTACCACAGCTGCCGGGCAAAATGGGACACTATACATTTGTCGTCTTAGCTCCATATCTTCTGGATTATAATGATACATTGGATCACCTGGATTGGGCGAATTCCAGTGGTAACGAATCATAGTTATATTTTCATTGTAATCTTCATCTTCAAACAGTTCATCCAATAAAAGATTTACCGGAACGCAAGGAGTACACCCATCATTTGTAAATACTTCTCCTAAGACAACTGGACGAACAAGAATTTCTACCAATAAATATAATGAAAACACCTGGCCTGCCTTCTCAGTTGTAAATAATACTTTTTGATTTCCAAGTTTTTTACCTGTTAGAATCAAATTATCATTGTTTCCTTGTCTCCAGGTAAATAAATCTATTTCTTCATCTAAGGTAAAATATATTGAATCAGGATCAACGAGAAACCCATCAAAATCAGAATAATTAGTTGGATTAATAATGATTTCCTCTCCTACATGGGCGAAAACCGGAACCCCATCCAGAACAATGAAGTTTAAATAAATTAAATGATCTTTAATTGAACCACTATAATGCGCTGAAATTATGGTAGACCCAAAAGCTCGTCCTACAATAGTGATAATGGAATCTGATAAATCAATAAATACAACATTTGTATCGCCTATGTCAGTAATTGAGAATAAACCATTTGATGGATCCTCATTGATGAGAGATCGAACGGAAAAATATAATGTATCGTCCGGTTGTAAGTATTCTCTTCTAACGGATTCATCAGGCGGTGGTGCCATTGCTTCAGGAATTAATTCGCATCCCAAAAATATTAACAGAATGCCGAAGAAAAATAAATGAATTTTCACATCCTCACCTCTAACGTCATTCTCACACCATCAAAAGGGCTGATATACCTGCAGACACCACCGGTGCATCGAATACCTCCTTTTTCTGTGCCGTAAGAAGTGCGTAATGTTAAAATGGGCGATGGTTTATAGGATATTTCCCCGCTTACCCATTGAGAATTTTCCGTAATAGCTGGATCGGAAGAAAGATCGGTAATAAGAGAAAAAGAAAACTTTCGTTTCCAATCTATTGATAAAATATATTGATGATTATAATACTCTTTTCCACTCTTCAAAGCTTTTTGGATTCCGAGGGACCCTCCTAAAACAAACGGCCCTGTAATTCTGGAAAAATATGCCGGAATAAAGGTTATATATTTCTCTTTTGCAAACCTATCCAAAGAAAATTCAGTATAACCACACATCATACGATTTTGTAATACATAACCGGAATATTCCAATTCAAAGTAAAGTTCCTGAAATGGATAATAATCCAATTCCAGAGATGGAAAATAGGACCCTCCTGTCTCTTCATGTGCTGATGTCCGGCTTGCCTGTGCATAAATTCCTGTGAGCAAAAATTTTTCACCCAGATTTTTTCTGTAATCTATATTAAAGCCAACTTCATCACCGTAGTCCACAGCGTGTGTTAGATTTGCCAATAATCCAATATCATGCTGGCGAAGTAAAGTAGGTCCCAAGTGAAAAGGCATAGCCTTAACTGCCCTCCTGTTAAAATTGGTTTTTGGTGAACCTGATTCATTTTGGATAATTTGTCCTTCCCCAATTTGGTACAATTTATATTCAAACGTCAGAGAGGAATTATCAGGTAAGGTCCCTGTCAATTGGGAATAAAATACATTGCCTGATTCATCCGAAATGGATTCAACCATTTCAATATTACTTCCAATATTCTGCGCAAATACAGGAATATCAAACCATTTCTTCAAAGATCCATATTCAAACGTCCATTCCCATTTTTCACGATATATGGTATAAGTCAATCCTCCATTTAAAATAAATGCATTTTGTTGAAGTGTATCCTTTTGAGATGGGGTCAATGTTACTGGATCCAGTGATACAATTTCTACGGGAGACATAAACTTCGTTCCGGTTATGTATGCTCCACTGTTCCAATCTCCGTTATCAGGAAAATAATTTACCTGAACCCCAGCTACATCAAAATTAGTGAATATATCCGGTGTTCTATTCGCCAAAGGCGAATAAGATGAAAATTCAGACCGAGATCCAATTAACGACATTAATTGAAATTGCTCATTCAGCTCAACATCCATCCGAAGACCAAAAGGACGGTTGTCAAAATCTAGGAATTTATCTTCAAAAAAATTAAAGGCCAATCCATTACCAAAAACGGCAGTCAAATGCCCTGCATCCAGTGACCAACTATCTCGAATGATATTTAAAGATAATGTGCGAATCCCAGAAAATTCGATTCCTAATTCAGGAGGTTTATTATATGAAAATTCAGAGTTGAGATTCCACGAATTTCCTTCAAAATTTATCGAGAGATAGTTTTCTAT
>DASCRE010000278.1:0-2648 GCA_034408645.1 Fidelibacterota bacterium
GACCAATCATAATAATTATAGATGTAATAATTAATGAAGCCCCTAAATTGCCTGCCTTTATCTCAGACCATTGGTTGATATTAGGTGTCAGTTTATCAAATACAGTTAAAGCAATACTAATACCTAACGAAAATCCAATAGATGCGGTAAGCGCCCAGCCGATGGCTCGCAAATATTCTATTAATTGTGCGTTTAAATCAAGTCCCATAATTAATTATTCCTTTATTTACTGATTAAATTCTTATAAGCAGCTTTAAAATGTAAAGATAAATTAAGCAATCTTAACTACCTTCTTCCTCATATTTTACCTGAATATTTTTGATTGTCTCATAAATATCAAAAAAACAGGTTACCAAAAAGGGATCAAATTCTATGCCGGATTTTTTATCGATTTCATCTAATACATCCTGCTCCTTCCAAGCTTCCTTATAACATCGAACAGAAATGAGCGCATCATATACATCCGTGATTCTAACAATTCTTCCAGAAAGGGGGATATTTTCACCTACATAACCTTTCTGATGAGTTATGCTACCAGGATAGCCTGTACCATCCCAATTTTCATGGTGGCTGATAGAAATCTCTGATGCCAGTTTATCCATATCTGAAGCAGCATACTTAAAAAGTTCAGTGCCGTAGATAGTATGATTTTTCATAATTTGTCGTTCTTCATCATTAAATAGGCCTGGTTTTTTGAGGATGGTGTCAGAAATACCAACTTTCCCCACATCATGCAGCATTGAAGCCATTCTGTAATCACCCTTAACTTTCTTGATCTCTTTTTCACTGATACCATTCTTAATGGCCCAATGTTCATAGAGTTCAGCTGAATAAGCACCTACCCGGTTCACATGGGCACCCGTTTCCTTGGGATCGCGAAGTTCTGCCATTTTAATCATACGTAGGATCATTTCCTTAGTTATACGCGCCCGCTCAATATGCACAGCTGCTAAATCGGCAAAACTAGAAAGAACCGTCTCATCATCTTTGTCAAATTGTATGCTCTGCTTCCGATTCCCTTTTTTATTAATTAATTGGATTACCCCAATATTTTCACCATTTACGTTATCTATAGATGTAGCTAGAAGAGATTTTGTACGATAATCATTTCCCGTATCAAAACTCTTGTCGAATTGAAAAGGATAGGTATTGGAAAGGTCATAAACATCTGGAAAATTCAGGACTGTATCTTTTCCTTCTCCTTTCAGTGAATTTAAAGCCACAAATCCTGCAATTGAAGAATCAGTTACCGGAATTCTTTGGCTAAAATAATTATTTTTATTATCTAGGTTTGAGGTAAATAGTAAGTCGTTCTGGGTATGCTCAAAAACCAGCTCATCCCCATATCGTAGATAAATGGTACCCGCCTCGGATTCTGTAAGAGACCGAGCTTCCGTCAGGATTCTTTCCAAGACACTATCTATATCATCGGTGTAGTTCAGCTTATGACTGATCTGGAGGAGGTTTTCAAAACGTTGGGATCGATTAGACATTACTTTTAATGTATATAAATGAGGTCATTCTGTGTTAAATAACTTTTCTAGTTTTGGCCTTATTACCAATTGACAATAAGGGGCATTTTTATTCAAACGGTAATAATCCTGATGATAATTTTCTGCAATATAAAATGTATCTAAAGCGCTAATCTCTGTGATAATGGGATTTGAGTATAACTTAATATTATTTGCATTATCTATTGATTTTTCAGCCATTACTTTTTGACTGTCAGAATGGTAATATATGGCAGATCGATACTGTGTTCCCACATCTGCTCCCTGTCGGTTTATGGTAGTAGGGTCATGAGATACCCAAAATAGATCAAGTAATTCTTCATAACCTACCTTGCTGGAGTCAAAGTCTATTTGGATAACTTCTGCATGACCCGTTCTGCCACTACAAACTTCTTCATAAGTGGGGTTATCAGTTGCACCCCCAGTGTACCCAGCTCGTACATCCAGCACACCTTCAATATCCTGGAAAACAGCCTCTACACACCAGAAACATCCGGCTCCGAAGGTTGCCTGTTCAATATTCTGATTTATATTTATTTCTGTTTCTGCCAAAGTGAATCCAATAATGACCCCTATAAAATAAAACGGTATGATCCTTCTTTGGCATCCATAGTTCATGTTAGAATTAAATACCTCTTTATATAGTAATTTTAAACTTAGCAATCAAGCAATTACGGATTGTATATAATTTTATTTGTAAAAGAATTCTTGAATTGAACTTATAGATTAATATATAAAGTCCTATCAGAAACTGGACTTTTTAGTTCAGTAGACTATTTAGCTAAATAGTTACTGCGCCCAAAAAAACCAGCAAAATCAAACAATACTGACCAATTATCTGTTTTTCTATCTAATCTTGATGCCAGCATCAACTGCACACCATAGATATTGATACCTGCTCCCGCAGAATGATATATAGAATTTTCATCGTATTGGTCGCCTATAAAACCTATATCATAAAACAAAAATGGTTTAAGATGTAGGACTGGGTCAACATCAACATTTAGAACTTCTAATGAACCGGCTGGATATTCTAATTCAGATAGGTGTTTTTTATCAAGGTCTCCAATCCACCATTTTTGATAATTAATTAATGAAAATAATTTATCAATCAGGTTAACATGATACTCTAAATTA
>DASCRE010000279.1:0-13530 GCA_034408645.1 Fidelibacterota bacterium
TCAATGAACAAACTTCCTTTGGTGAAGCTTTTGCCACTGCACGAGCTGAACTAGGTAAAGGGAGTACGTTTATCTGGAATGAAAAAGAATACACGACCGACCTAGAAGGAGAAATAAAGGATGAGTATTTGCTGGCCGATTCAACCCTGGAAACAATAAATAATTCAGGAAAAAATCAAATAGCGGACGTACCGTTCACCTCACAGGTAACATCTATAAAATAAGGGAAAAAGAAAACCGGGCAGGAAATCTCCTGTCCGGTTTTCAATTCGAATTAAAGAGTAGCTTAGCTCGCCCTGTCAATCAATTCTTTTACATGTACTTCAAGAGGCTTTTTCCGGTCAAATTCTTCACCGTTAATCAAAATCTTTGGTACTGCCAATCTTAGGCCAGTTGATCTTAACTCATTGGTCTCCTGATAAATTTGCTTTTGAAGTGCAGGGTCAGTTATATCTTCCTGAAGGAGTTGAATGTCTAAGCCCATTTCATCAGCCAATTGAAGTGGGAGGTCCTCATTATTTTTCAAATCCCTGAATTGTGCCATAATCGCATTATGCATCTCATGATATTTACCTTGGCGTCCCGCTGCCAAAGCATACAAAGCTGCTTTGTTTGCCTGTTTATGAGATCTTAAAGGAAAATTTTTAAAAACAACCTTCACGTCATTTGGATACTGAGCAACTAATTTGTCCACCGAACTGGTGACTCGTGCACAGTATGGTCACTGATAATCCATCCACTCTATAACGGTCACTTTGGCATCTTTCGCCCCAATATAATAGGAATCTCCCACTGGAATGTTAAATGTTTCTTTGGGTGCTATTTCCCAGTTGTAGGCTAGGATTTTTGTTCCGTCTTTAAGGGTGGCCTGTTGTGGCTCTTTTGACTTTGAAGGATTTTCCTTAGATGTTAGCTTAATTAGCTCGGAATCCTTTTCAGCTATCTTCTCAAGTATTTGAGCATTCTTTTTCTTTAATTGTTCAATCACCAGGTCCTTTTCTTTAATTAGCACTAACAATGATTGTTCATTATTGTTACACCCTATTAAAAGTAAAGTGACCAATGTAAATAGTATCATTTTCATTTGGGACTTCATTATTATTTATTTTCCTAATTAAGATGGGGAACTTACTATAGATATAACATTTATTTTAAAATAGAAAATTAGGGTTTTGTAAAATAGTACAATTACCACTATCTTTAATTTGATTCAAAATAAGTCCATTGAGCTATTTAGTGCATTATAGCGGACTAATGTTCAATTGAAATTTTGATAGTTTTGAGGTGTTTCCAAGAACCGCTGATATTATTATAAACAGGGGGCTATGTTTCCTTTAGATATAAAGTCATGGTACAATTAATATGATCGAACACGAGACGATACCTCTCTTTAGCTCTTTGTGGTGGACTACAAATATTTCAACGGCTTTCGTGATATTTATACTTATCTTTCTTGGAAAGAGATTAAAACCCAATCAGCAGGCGAACTTTGGTAAAATACTTGGATGCTTTTTATTATTTAGAAGTATCTGGACCCATTTTTATCAGGCCTATCTTGGGCTATGGACCATTGAATCCAGTCTTCCCCTCCACTTATGTGGAATATCAGCAATTTTATCGGGAATTGTTTTAATTACCCAGCACAAACGGATGTACGAATTATTATATTTCTGGGGAGTAACAGGCGGATATACTTCTATCGTCACACCGGAATTCACTATTGGAACCCAGGGATTGCTTTTTGCAGATTACTACATATCACACGGTGGAATACTGTTTGCTGCACTTTACTGCACTATTGTATATAAAATGAGACCATCTAGAGGATTCTGGCTCAAAATATTTCTTTGGTCTCAACTTTTCATTCCGGTTGTGGGTACTCTGAACTATCTATTGGAGTCAAACTACATGTATATAAATGCACCACCTGTGGTTGAGAATCCTTTTGTGTTCGGGGATGCCCCTTTTCATCTTATTGGATTTGAATTAGCAGCTTTGCTCCATTTTTGGTTGTTGTCGCTCCCCTTCCGAAAATATTATAATAATAGTTGAAAACTAATCTCCATTATTTTTCTTAATAATATTTTTTTCTTGGAGTTTCTTAATTTTAGGACTGATAACCAATCTACAGTATCCAGCTGAATTATTATATTTAAAATAGTCCTGGTGGTATGGCTCTGCTGGATAAAATTCCGAAATACGGATAATCTCTGTGATAATTGGGTTTTTATACACACCTTTATTATCCCATAATTTTTTTGATGAATCAGCAATGATCTTTTGATGGTCATCATAGGCAAAGATGATAGATCGGTATTGAGTACCTACATCAGCGCCCTGTCTGTTTATAGTGGTAGGGTCGTGTGCCTGCCAAAAGATTTCAAGAAGTTCTTCATAAGATATTTGATCTGGTTGAAATTCAATCTGGATCACCTCCGCGTGACCTGTCTCTCCAGAACACACTTCCCGGTAGGTCGGGTCTTTTGTTTTACCCCCAGCATACCCAGACTCAACTTTCACCACTCCATTCACCCTATTAAATACCGCCTCCATACACCAGAAACACCCTCCACCAAAAGTAGCTTTTTCACTGTTATGACTCATCTCTATTTTTGGTTCTCCTTTTTTTGGATTAGTAGTTGATGAAATAAAACCGATATTACTTAAAAAAATATAAAAAAGCACAGCTGTCTTCCAGTTTTTAAATTTTTTCCAATCCAATTATTCCTCATTTGGTTATATTCCAATTCATCCTTGATGGGATAAACTTTATGTTTGATATTTGCTCAGACACTTGAAGTTATCTTATCTTAATATTAAGAACATATATAGTTAAAATATTTAATGTAATCTTTCTATTTACATTAATCTCAATAGAGGAAGCCTAATGAATACAGATTATAATATAGAAATTTCAAAAGAACGTACTCCAATGGAGTCTCTCATACTGTTATTGGTCATTCTTGGTCTTTCCGACCGCCAACTTGTTTTTGAAGAACAAACAAAAATTCAAGCTATAATTACAAACCATTTCCCTGAACACTCTGAACAAAGATATCAGGAACTCCTACAGTCAACTATATCGACCATCAAAAATCTGGATTTTAATTCGCAAACTGAGCTATTAAAAACTGTTTCAGTTGAAATAAAAACATATTATTCTGGTAAAGAAACTTTACCAATTATTTTTTCAGAATTGAAAGAATTGCTAGAGGCAGATGGTATTGTATATAGTTTTGAGGCTCAACTGCTTGAGATGATAAATAAAATATGGAACTAACTATCTGATTACTTCATCAGTACAATTTTCTGGGTTTCTATAAACCTATCAGTTGAGAGCTGAAGAAAATATATCCCGCTTGGAAATCCTGATGCGTTCCATTCAACGGAATGGTGTCCCAATTCTAGTTCACGTTCTATCAATGTATTAACAATTTTCCCTGTTATATCACAAACCTTCAGGGTCGTAGTTGCAGATGAACCCAAAGAGAATCTGATGGTTGTGGAAGGGTTAAACGGATTAGGAAACGATGGGAAAAGTGTGAACTCAGTAGGTGTTTGTGAAGAAGTTTTATTTATTAAAATGAGCCTTTCTGATCCACCACTCAGTTCCAAGATCTGAGTATCTGAACACATGAATACATTTCCATTCTCATCAATGATTTCCCATTTATCAGCATCTTTAATATCACAATCAAGGGTCAATTGATCATCATCACTCATCAGTTCAATCACACATTCATCTGTTGTGCACAGTTTAGTATCACCGGAAAAACGGATGTCAAAACCACCTGAGGGTGGTTTGGGAGGCAGACTATAGCTCAATAAATAATTCTCCGAAACACCCTCACCAAAATATAAAGATATGTTGTTCAGTTCTAACGTGTTCAAATGTTCAGGTAAATGATCAGATTTGGCTCGCCTATCCTGACCCGATGAAGAAAATATTATTTCACCCTCTCCTGAACTTCTGAGCCAGTACGCTTTACCCGGGACTAAATTCTCCGGTAAAAAATATCCTAGATCATATCCGTAAATTGTATTGGGAATAACAATCCCATTTGGATCTAAAATCGATTCCACAGAGGTGGAATATGATATGCCTGAGATGAGATTCCATCCTTCCACCAGAGAAACAGCTAGCTCATCAACAGGGGTACCGCTAAAGGATGTGATGTTATCCTGTGACATTCTCAGCCAATATCCCGTTCCCATTGCCAGATTTTCAACCTGCTGATATCCTGAGCCAGACATATAGCTGAACAACGTATTTTGAATAGATTCTGGAAACAGGTCAATGTAAAAACTTGATTCGCTGACAACAGGAAGCCCAACAAGATTCCAACCAAGCAGATAGTCCTGATCGATGGTTATGGATCCTGAGCCGAGAGTGAGTATGACTGGAATATTACCGGTTCCCCCATTACTGGATATAGATATGTAACCCTCATACTCACCGGAAGATATATCTTCGGTGCTTACAACTACACTGATATTATCTGACATTCCATATTCTAACTCTCCTTCAATCGGAGACACAGAAAGCCAATCGGGACCCTTAGAGTATTTAATGGATAATTCATCATGCACATATCCATTATTAAAACTTACCTGGAGTCCAGCAGAGCCTGTACCATTTTGAACTCCTATGGTAGCGGAGTGTGTCCCAGTAATGGACCTGTAATTAAGCTGTATCTCTCCTGATGGATAGAGGACAAACTGAAAATCATAATAACTGTTTGGATAACCGCTCCACCAGTGTGCCACTCCATCAAACGAAACAACGCTTCTCTCCGCATTGCTGTACATATAAATATTCCCTTCACAGTACTCATTACAATTGTCATTTACAGGATTGAGGTCATCCCAAAATCCAAAGATGGCAGGTCTGGGAGCACCGGATGACGGAATGGTGCTGTTGTCCCAGGAATTTACATCGTCACCAAATCCAATCCAGCCGTTTGGACTGATAATGTATTGGTCATAATCCTGCCCATAAAATGGGAAATCAAACCCTATATCAAATGGACCTTCAGCATCATCATTATCAGAGAAAGTTACTACGTTATCATCAACGGAAATTTCAATCCATTCATAATCAAGATTAATTTCAAGGTCTGAATCAGTCCATATCATTCCTTCCTGGTCCGGCCCCCCACCAACACTAGAAAAGGGAGAGACCCCTATCTGATAATTTAGAATAGATTCTGGTTCTCCTGCATTTGTAAGTATCAGATCTTGCGCATCTGTTTCATTTAGAGACATCTCAAAATGCATAAAGTCAGGCGTGTATGCCAGCTCTCCTGCTGAACCTGTATCATAACTATCCAAAACTAATGTTCCAGTATTCTCAGAGTCAAGCCAGTCTTTCAATCGATTGGATGAACTGCTACCCCAATCCCAGGATGCAGAGACCTTACCATAATAATCATTAAAATTAAATGAACAGGATGCCTGACCACCGTGAAGCTGACCCACAATACGATAGCTGTTATCAAACAAAGGAGAGCCTGAGGATCCTGGCTCGGTAGTACCGTCCTCCCAACTAGAAACCCGCCAGTGAGAACCATCATTTCCACTCCATCCATCAGAAATGCCGGTATCATAATCAAAAGATATTTTCTTTATATCTCCTGACGGATGATGAATTCCAACTGGCTGTTGGGGAGCCACATCTTCCGCTGACCATCCTGCATAATTCACATTATAGATAGCAGGTATGGTCTCTGTCAATTCCAATAACGCAAAATCTGATGTTGACCTGCTTGCCCTGAGAACGGACCCCTGTACCGTTTGATTTGTGGGACCGTCCTGGTTAGCGCATCCTGGACTTTCGTAATTGAACATAAAGATCCAGGAATTATTTCCACCGAGGCAGTGGTTTGCGGTCAAAAAATATTGGGTCTGGTCCTGTTGAACATTATTTACCAATGCACCGGTACAAATACGTGACCCACCGGAGGTCAGGATCATTGCCACAGCTCTGTTGTGATCCTGCCACAGCATACCTTCCGGACAGTTAACATTGTTGTTGCAGCTTCCAGAGTCGCCATACCCTCGCGTTCCCTTAAACCCAAACAGGTTGCGGTAGGCATGAACAACTTTCCACAGACGAATCCGACCCTCTCCCAAAACTTCAGCCGGCTCAATATATTCAAGTACAATGTGGTCTCCCGGTACGGGCTGTGTAGCGAAGACTCCATCATCTTTATTATTTTCTTTGGTAAAAGCACCTATAACATAGGATTTATCTTCACTGTACACAAAAAATTTTCCACCGGGGGGCATAAAAAAATCATCATAAATAATATTGATGGAATGTGCTCCAGATGAGTGAACAGAAAGTCTCCACACCCTATCTCCATTTGATAAATATTCCCAAGTGCCCGAAGAAATCAGGTCGAAGGATACCTCCGTGCCATGCCCAAAGCGAAAGGGGACGTTCTTACCGGCAAGATTGTCCTCTTCCAACAGAGTTTGAACATCCACCGGCTCTATCGTAACCATTTCCAGTGAAGTAGTGAGGGGCTCCTTAAAACTAATTGGGGTGCCCCCTTTGCTCACCTGAGAATAGATAACAGAGCACAAGAGAATGGTATGTATAATCTTCATAACTTTCACCTAAAATTATTTATCATCTAATGATAAAACAGTTCGATAGCTGAAAGAAAAACCCCACATATCAGTATGATTCTCGACTGAAGAACCTTCATTTACCATGTTCAATTCCTGATAGAGCGGCGCTCTAACTGATATTGTAAAATGTTGATCTCCCAGGTTCCACATAAGGCCCACCGATCCGTCAACAATAAAACCTCCGGAGTTTGGTGCCGAGTCACCATTCCAATAATCCACACCTCTCTTTTGACCTATGAGTGCAAATTGAGGTATCCCTCCGAAAACTTGTTGGGTCTGCCAATAAGAAATGGCAATCGCATCAATCTGATAGCCTGGTAAAAATGAATAATCGTTTTCTTTAGGAGCAAAAGAATATTTCAGTATTCCACCACTGAAAATTGCAGATGAATCCCGTTTAAAATATTGTGCTTCTCCGGAAAGTCTAAAGGCTCCCTCACTCATTTCAAAATGTGTGTGTGTTTCTCCTTCATCACCAGCGAGAAATGGGTCTTCCTTCAATGTATTGTTGGAAGGAATAACTATACCTCCTCCAAAAAACAGACTTGTCCCTGGGCCAAAGGATATGTTTGATGATACATACCTAAGATTTATACTTATATTTCCAATACCTGACCTGGATTCATCACGATGATGTATATTTTCTCCCTGCGGAAAATGCATCGTTCTCTTTCCAATTATCATATTCATTTCCAAGTTCCATTTATCAGTCAACCCATAATTAATATTTATATCACTAACGTAAGAATCGAGTGTCCCCTCATGGGCCCCTGTACTATCCAGTGCTCCGTGCCCCCAATCAATATATTGTGCGGAAAAATTACTCCCTACAAGTAATTTACCCTTATCCAAACCAACACCTGTGTTTGCCGTCCCGACCGGGAGGCTAGGATTCGTTCACAAGGGTCACTGCCCAAATAGAATATTAAAATACAACCCGAATATGATTATTATATATTTCACAAATATAGTCCTTTTCAATTTTGATTTAGTGTTATGACACCGGTCCCTGATGACCTGACCCAGTATCCATTTCCAGGTAGAAAGCTGTCTGCTTGAACGTACCCATTCTCAAAACTATAAACCGTTCCCGGGACAATGAGATTTTCAGGGTCCCCCACATTTACCAATGCAATTTCTGATGATATCCCAGAAATTAGATTCCAGCCCTGGGTCAATTCAATGATTAGTTGATTTAACCCATCACCAATAATAGTAACATTCCCGGAATTTTCAAAGCGAAGCCAATAACCAGAACCATGTAATAGTTCATTTTCCTGAACATAACCACCGTCAAAGGAATACAAAGTCCCCCACACACTTTCGGGAAAAACAATTTGATAGTTTGTGCTATCGATGGCGAGCGGTAGCCCAACCAGATTCCAGCTTGAGCTGTAAGTAATAGTTAACTCCACAGCACCCTCCGGACAATAATTTCCATCGGGAGCGAGCTGCGGGAGTTTATGTTCACTGTTGTTTACAACCTCATGCATAGTGATGTCTGTTGATTCGAATAATTCGGGTGAACATGGCTCCCACTCATTTGCAATTCCTGCACAGGTTTGCGGATCATCAAGTATCCCCATATCCGTAACAATACACCAATACAAATACTCGATCGCCATACACTCATAGTCGCAGGTCCAATCATCGTAGTGATACCAAGCGCTCTCGGGATAATTGTTTGGTACCTCTAGAAATTGTCCTCCCCTGGCTATATCCATAGCATCAGACATGATTGAAGAGTTTGGGGAAAGATCAAATATATCTGGATAAATTGATACATGACCAACATGATTGATTGTGTGTAAAACCTCTTCAACTGTTGCGTCATCTCCCCAATGCCCGGGCTGGGCTGGGTCGATCTCATTACGAAAAAGCACGGCAGACACACCATCTCCATTATAGTGGTCCTCAAATTCATCCATGCAGGAATTCCCATCATAAGTAAAAACCGGCATCAGAGCCTGCTGAAATTGAAGTTCATTAAAAAGTGCCTCATCATCAACTACCCCATCTTCATCATTATCAAGAAGCTCCGCTGCGACTGCCGCAACATGGAGAACTTTTTCATCGGAAATATTTTGCTGGGCATACACCTCAAAACAATCCAGTACGTTTATATACTTTGAAAAACATTGGAAAGCAGGGTCGCCTGCATTTGGGTTCTCTTCAATCTCAAAACATACTTCGTTTTGTGCATGAAGCAACACTGTGAGACAAAATATGGTTACTATTATTTTCTTAAAATTGAGTCTTTCCATTTCAATTAAACAATCCTATGATGTTAAGAAAATTTTGACCTATTAAAGATTACTTATAACTTTCTTTACCGTTGTGTAACACACCGTCTTTCCCTCATCCAAGCTTCTGGGTTTTGCCTTTGAGCTGCCACTTGAAGGGCTAGAGCTCATTTCTTTCACCGTGACCCGGTTGTCAAGTGAGTAGCCCAAAGCGACATCTCCCTTTTCCATATTTTTCAGGGACTTTCCGTCATATTGGACCTCCCCAATACACATCTCTTTCAAACCTTTTTCCAGAGAAACGACTAACTTTGAACTATCAAACGGGCGCTCAGTTATAAAGAATTCAGTGAAAGAGGTCGGTCTGCTTTCAATTGAAATCTTATATCGATTTTTCACTCTTTACTTAGTCCTAACCAGTTTACAGACAGCATCCAGGAGACCCTTTTTCTTTACCACATTTCCCACATTTTTTTTCTAACCCCTGACAACACTCTTCTCCGCCTTTCACATGACCACACTTGCTACAGAGAACGAGGTCTGCTCTATCTTTTTTTAAATTACAACATCCGGGGGATCCCTTTATTGCTCCACAACCGCAGCGAACCGCCTCTTTACTACAGCACACAGATGTTCCTTTGATGTGTCCGCACTGACCACACAAAACTATATTAGATCCCACAGCCATAGTTTCTGCTTTGGAGGCTACAGACCCCTGCTCTTCCGGAGAATTTTTTGATTTTGAACAGGAATAGAGCAAGAGCACCGTTGACACTAAAAGTAAAATCTTTTGAATTTTCATATCATCTCCATAATAGTTTTGGAATTTAAGTCTTCCAATATGTAATTGGTAAACATAACCCAAGCTATGATGAAACTATATAATTGGAATTAGATTGTTACTGTTTTCTTATCAAGAAAAGAAAATCTCGTCCAGGCAAAACCATATCTCTACACAAATGTGATAGAGAAGAACAAATATCAGTTACTTATTAAAATGATATTACCTGTATTATTGGTACGAACCCAATAACCATGACAGGGAATCAATGTATCAACCTCAAAATAGCTATTTTCAAATCCATAGAACGTTCCTGAGATAATGATTCCATCGGGGTCTTGTACAGATGATATATTCAAAGGGATGCTCAACCCGGTTACGAGATTCCATCCCTCACTCAGTTCAATGGCCAGTTCATCGATGGGCCCCCCATCAATGGTGGTAGTGCCTTCATTATCAAATCGCAACCAGTATCCCTCACCAGCAGTAAGATACAATTCAGATAGATATGCCCCACTATATGAGTATAATGTTCCTTCTATAGATTCAGGGAATAGATTACTGTATGTGGCATCCTCAACCTCAAGTGGTAAACCAACCAGGTTCCAGTCTGATTGAAATTCCAACGTGCTGGATGATTGAATGTCTCGGACAAGACGAACATAATTGTATATTCGAATCACATCTCCCTGTGGTCCATGTCCATAGGGCCAATCACCGGGATCACCAGATTTGGGGTCACTTCGCTGTGCCCCGGCACCATGAACATCCACTAATTGGAAATTACCGGAGTTTGGTGGCATTTCCATCCAACCCAGTGCCTCACCAAAAGAGATATAAACTGCATATTTCCCGTTAACCTGCATATTGGCATGGGTAGTGCCTGTCCAGTAAAATGGATAGTTATCTTCTCCATCTTCATCGGTGATAACAGAACAGGTAAAAAGTGGACCAATGGCAGCAGAATTGGTCGTTTCGGGGGAACGGGTATAATCAACAATGCCCTGTAATTCCTTGGCATTAGGCATCCGCCAATCGCTGTAACCCAAATAATTCTCCGTGTTTTTCTGGGCAACCCAGCTAAGAGCTTCCTCCCAGTTTAGTCCGATTTCACTGTCGCCCTGTATCCACATAAGTCCGGTTGCCTGGTCAGTAACACTCCCCGAACCATTATCAGTAAAATCATTCACCCCGTATTCACTGCCACGGACATACCTCACAAATGAGGTCATGATAAATTCCTGCCCCGGAGGGCCCACCGGTTCTGCCGGATAGCCTTTAATCCGTCCATCCGCAAAATTCACACCAAACGCCGTTTCATTTCCGTTCATGGTTGTACTTACATAAATGGTGCTGGACCAATACTGTGCATCGATGATACGCTCACCGGCACTCTCATCACCATATTCAAATTCAAAAATGGCCGTATCTATAAAAGGCGTTAATAAATCGGTGTCACTGCCCTGCCAACCGCTGGGATCAACACCGCTGAACAGAATGATTGAATAGAGTTCTTTAATGGTCGGCAGTCGCCAGTCATCATAACCTGCCAAACTGAAAGCATCCACACTGGAAAGAGCTTCATCGAAAGTCATTTTTTCACTGACCGCTTTTTGCCACATCAATCCGGTATTGAGGTCGGTTATGGTGCCGTCACCATTATCAGTGTAGGAGGGCTGATACCCATCAAAATGGGCATCCTGACCGTAATAATCTTCACCAGGAAAGGGAGCGGTGATCTCCTCGGTATTGTTATAAAATTTTTCCTGCCCTGTATCTGCTACTATATAGGTCTGGGAATAAATAGCTTCAACAGACAGGGCAAACAGTATAAAACAAATCTGATACAAATTATGTTTCAATTGTGTAACCTTTCCAGTTATTAGTGTATTTGAAATTTATTATTTAGATACGCTCCCGCAAAATAAGTTAAAACCTATATAAAATAATCTCTTGCTTCTCAACACCTTCCCTCAACACTCACTTTTTTACAAAGAGGTGAAATTCTCCCAATATTTACCCAGAAGAACCAATTTGTAGGGCTATTTACAACCACCATATTGACTACATTTACATTCATTACCATCTTCATCCCCACTTTTTTACGAAGAGGCTCTACTTCAACAGGACCATCTTCTTGGTCTGCACAAACTCCCCAGCCTGAATCTGGTATAGGTAAACTCCAGCACTTACAGGTCTGCCCATAGAGTCTGTGGCATCCCACTGTACTGACTTGAAGCCTGCTCGTTGAGTGATGTTAACTAATTGAGTCATTTCCCTGCCAAGCATGTCGTATATGCTCAGTGTCACCAAGGCATCTGAAGGGAGGTCATATCTGAGAGTCGTAATAGGATTGAATGGATTGGGGTAATTGGGATATAACGCAAATTGTTTTGGTGAAATGTTTGTATCAATTCCCAATTCAACATTAAAACCAAAAAAGGCTAATAACCGCCCTGCTAATGCTTCTTTTTCTTGGTCGTTATAAATCGTTTCAAACGGGAATCCCATTACAATAACACGTGCATTCATTTGACTACCTGGAACAACACCACTGTATTGAATAGCTGCAATTAACCCGTTCGAGTATAAAAGACTACGAGTTGATCCGCCTATTAGTGAAAATGCATCTGGATAATTTTCTTCATATACACCATAGTTTCCATTATCATAGTGAAGTTGAAGCCCATCAAACAGTGTTCCCTCCACACCATTAACGGTGTAATCGTTCGCATCATCTGAACCATAGCCCACTTTTAAAAATTCATGAAGAAAATCCCGATCAGATGATGAACCCATATTATCTAAATCCCATGCTACTTCTGAGCCAGAAACAAATAGTCTTCCACCTTCCATTAAATAATTTTTCACCTTATTCTGTTCTGCAACAGAAAATGTCTCATGTTCGGTACTTTCATCACCTAACAACCAAAAAACAGCTGTATATTGATTCAATTGAACCGATCCATTGATAACAGCATCATTATCCGCTGTGTCAAATGAATATCCCCAAGGATAGAGCGCTAATCCCATCGTTTTAGAAAAATCATGATATGGAAATACATAACTTCCATTCGTGCGGTCAAACCCATCAACAATTAAAATATCTTTATACTCATCTGTTTGATACGTTCCATAAATATCTGATGAAAAACTTTCGGAAACACTATCCTCCTGCGATAGACTGGTCATTTTGAAAAATACAGGAATATTATTTTCATTTGAAAATTGAATATTTGAAATTGTTGGTTCAATATCACTTAATAATGACCATCCAGATCCAATAATATGTGTATAAAGATGAAACCCAGAAATTGATTCTGGGTCTTGTACTTGCCACGCTATTGATAGACTATCCGTCCAAATAAGCGAACGTAAATCTGTTCTTGGTATATTGGCTGGAGTTCCTTCCATCCCAACATAAAATCTAGGCGTATAAGCGGTAAGTTGACTCAAATTGTATGTACGATAACTCACTTTCCAATCGGCTGCGGATGCTTCAACCGTTAAAAAGGTTCCGTCCGTATTCCGTAATACTACCATACGAACATGTCCCACTTTATGAATGGCATCTCCCGGGCTTAAATCATTCCAATTATCGTATGCGATGGTAATATCGTCATCCATCATAGACGTAGAATAGTGAGAAGATAAATTCCAACATCGAGATACAAACCCAGAACAATCAACACCCACAGCATAAGAGCTTACACACCAATTTGTGCTACAATCTGTCACCTTATCCCCAGCATATTTCACATCATCAATGCCATCAATAAATCCATCAATAGAATAAAACCCTCCCCACTGATACGGAACATGATAATTTGTCCCCACTTGGATCCAGCCTGGTGTTTCTACCGCTACTCC
>DASCRE010000280.1:0-2418 GCA_034408645.1 Fidelibacterota bacterium
AGTCTGTATGCAACTGAAGGTCCTCCCAATTTCTCAGTTGGTTTTGTCATTGATGATATTGATTTCGCCGGAATAGGGATGCCCGCCATCTTATTAGATATCAATCAAATTGAGATATTTCGAGGTCCGCAGTCTTCAGTGTATGGTGCGAATACATTGGCTGGGTTAATTAGTATGCAATCTAACGCTCCTAAAAACCAATTTGAATCCACGATACAAATTGGAATAACTTCAGATAATGGTAAAAATATCGGATTAATTATTAATTTACCTGTAATTGAAAATCTAAATACAAGATTTACCATTTATTCTGGACAAGAAAATGGCTTCCGTGAAAATGTATATCAAAATAACATTGACTCAAATAGCAAATCAGAAAAATTAGTGCGAAATAAAACTATTTGGTCACCGACCTCTAATTTTCAAACCGTGATTACCAGTTTAATTGTAGATCAGGATAATAAGTATGATGTGTGGGCGCCAGATAATAATGAATTACTTCAAACATATTCAAATTCTAATGGGAAAGATACACAAAGCTCTAAAGCTATTTCAATTAAAAATAGTTGGTTTAATACTGGCAACAAAAACCTTATTTCGATTACTGCCTATTCAATCAATAAATCTGAACATAGCTATGATGGTGATTGGGGAAATTCTGATTTTTGGAGTCAGGCTCCCTATAATGTAGATGGTTGGGATTATTCTGCAATTGAAACAACCTTACGAGATCGATCAACATTCACACAAGAATTTCGCTTATTAGAAAATATTAATAATCGTTCGTCATTTGTTTTAGGTATATATTTCAAAAATCAAATTGAAAATTATGATTTAAATGGATATTGGGGTGGAGATTACTCATTAGCTGGGAAATTTG
Source organism: Fidelibacterota bacterium (assembly GCA_034408645.1). GTDB lineage: Bacteria > Fidelibacterota > Marinisomatia > Marinisomatales > AB-629-J13 > AB-629-J13. Next base: position 881 of record DASCRE010000280.1, read on the forward strand.
AAAATCTAAACATTGCTGGATATTTTCAGATGGATAAAACTCTATCAAATGAAATTAATTTCATTATTAATGCACGTTTAGATCATAATAGAATCAATTATAGTAGTAGTAACTATTATGGAGAAATTAATGATTCGGTTGAAAATAAAGATACCAACTGGGGCATTAAATCTTCTGTTTCATATAAGTTAAATCCAAAATCTAACTTATATTTATCACTATCAAGAGGGTTTAAAGCAGGTGGTATTAATCAGAACCCATATCTTTCTCAATTAAATCGTAAATATGGTCCAGAGACTAATACTAGTTATGAATTAGGTTTTAAACAATACTCCGCATCTATTAAAGCTCAGTTTACTATTTTTTATATGAATCGTGCTAATCAACAAGTAAGTATTTCAACCCAACAAGATGAATCTGACCCACTAAGCTTTGACTTTTTTACTAGCAATGCCGCAACTGGGTACAATTATGGAAGTGAGCTGGACATTGATTTTTTACCAATTAAAAATCTCATTTTAAAAATGAATATTGGATATTTACAAACTTATGTAAACCCATATGAATATTTTGTGATTGTTGATGGTTTAAAAACTTTGGAAAAAGCTGGCAATCGCGAATTAGCCCATGCTCCCAAATACACTTTCTCTGTTGGATTAAATTATACACTTCCATTTAATTTAACAGTGGGATTGGCACTATCAGGAAAGGATAAATTTTATTATTCCGATAGCCACAACCAGCAATCAAAAGCCTATCAATTATTAGATTTAAATCTGGATTACAAAGTAGAGAATTGGTCACTTTCGGCATGGGGTAAAAATGTTTTAGATACTCGCTATGGTGTCCGCGGATTTTACTTCGGATTAGAACCTCCAAATTATGAAGAAAAACTATATATTCATTGGGGAGATCCCATTCAATATGGCTTATCAGTGAAATACCACTTCTAAGCCGTGCCAAACTTCACTTTAGACCAAACTCTGGTTCTGCTCTATTTTTTGATAACGCTGGGGTTTGGTTTTTATAAACGTTCGGACAAAGGACTAAACTCCTTCCTCTTTGCCGGACGTCGCCTGACCATACCAGCACTGGTAGCAACATTAGTGAGTACCTGGTATGGCGGAATTTTAGAAGTCGGCCGATTTACTTATGAAAATGGCCTTATTACTTGGATAATCTTCGGATTGTTTTACTATATAGCCGCCCTGCTCTTTGTAAAATATATGGCCCCTAAGATAATTGAATCAGGTATCCCCACTATTCCGGAGTTATTTTTACAATCATTTGGCAGAATCCCGGCTCTTATTGCCATTTTCTGTGTAATTCTTCTCACAACCCCTGCCCCCTATTTGAAAATACTGGCCATTCTATTTGATTTTGTATGGGACATTCCTGTATTCTGGGCATTGGTGTTGGGGGCTTCTCTTTCCATAATCTATGCAGTAACTGGTGGATTTTCTGCTATAGTCCGTACCGACAAACTGCAGTTTGTGCTCATGTTTCTTGGATTTTCTGTGTTGCTTTTCTCCGCTTGG
>DASCRE010000281.1:0-9701 GCA_034408645.1 Fidelibacterota bacterium
ATTCTAGATTCAATTGGAAATTTTTTAGCAGAAAATAATTGAAAGCGTTAATTACCCAAACAGCAAAATATTTACCGGAAAAGGTATTAACTAATTTTGACCTTGAAAAAATGGTTGATACAACAGATGAATGGATTCAATCAAGGACTGGTATTAAAGAACGTCGACTGGTTAAAAAAGGTGAAGCCACTTCGGACATGGCAGCAAATATTGCTAACCATTTATTAAAAAAATCTGGAAAATCCCCTGAAGATATAGATGTTATTATTATCGCTACGTGCACACCTGATATGCTGGTGGTATCTACTGCTGCCCTTGTTCAGGAAAAAATTGGGGCGAAAAATGCTTGGGGGTTTGATCTATCTGGTGCCTGTACAGGGTTTATTTATGCACTAGAAACAGGTTCAAAATTAGTGGAGTCAAATCAGTATAAAAATGTTATGGTTATTGGGGTGGATACCATGAGCTCCATCATCAATTATAGCGATAGAAATACCTGTGTTATTTTTGGCGATGGTGGTGGTGGAGTCCTCCTCGAACCAACCAACGAAGAAATCGGGGTATTGGATTCGCTCTTATATCTTGATGGAAGTGGCAGTAATTACTTAAATGTTCCAGCAGGTGGAAGCCTGAACCCAGCTTCTGAAGACACCGTATCCAAGAACCAGCATTTTGTTTTTCAGGATGGTAAAAAAGTATTCAAATTTGCTGTAAAGAAAATGGCTGATGTCAGCTCAGAAATACTGAAAAAAAATGGTTACACAGGAGAAGATCTAAAACTGTTTATTCCACATCAAGCAAACAAACGAATCATAGATGCCTCCCGAGAACGTTGTAACTTATCTGAAGAGCAAGTGATGATCAATATCCAAAACTATGGAAATACCACCGCAGGGACCATTCCCATAGCACTGGATGAGGCTGTCTATGAAGAACGTATAGAAAAAGGTGACCTTGTCCTTTTGGCAGCATTTGGGGGTGGGTTTACCTGGGGCAGTATGTTAATAAGATGGGGCGTTTAGTATGAAGACTGCCTTTATCTTCCCCGGTCAGGGTTCCCAACAGGTTGGAATGGGACGTGATATATATGAAAACACTGAAATTGGAAAATCTTATTTCAAAAAAGCTGACGCAATCATGGAGTGTGATTTATCCTCAATCATTTTCAATGGGCCTGAAGATAAATTAAAGGTAACAAGGTTCACCCAGCCAGCTTTGTTTACTGTCAGCGTTATATTGGGGAGTTTGTTAATCGATAAAGGGATTAAACCCGATTTCGTAGCAGGACACAGTTTAGGAGAGTTTTCCGCATTGGCCATTGCCAATTCATTTGATTTTGAAACTGGATTAAAATTGGTACAATGCAGGGCAAATGCCATGAACGAGGCAGGTAGGGTCCTCCCTGGAACCATGGGTGCAGTGATTGGGTTATCTTCTGAAAAAGTACAATCCATCTGTGATGATATCACAAAAAATGGTGCCGTTGTATCTCCAGCAAATTTTAATGCACCAGGACAAGTTGTTATCTCTGGGGACATTGATGCGGTTCAGTTATGTATGGATAATGCAAAAGAATACGGTGCAAAAATGACAGTTGAACTGAACGTAAGCGGAGCCTTTCATTCTTCTCTGATGAAACCGGCTAGAGATAACCTTGCAGAAACCCTAAATTCCATCGAAATTAAGGATGCAGATTTTCCCGTATTTTCAAATGTTACGGCACAACCAACTACAGATAAATTAGAAATTAAATCAAATTTGCTACGCCAATTGGAACATCCAGTATTGTGGTCAGAATCAATCTTGAATATGATTTCTCATGGCACAACCAGATTTCTTGAAATAGGACCAAGAAAAGTGTTGGCTGGATTAAACCGAAGAATTAACAAATCAGCTTTGACACAAAGCATTGGTTCCTTAAATGAGCTAAATCTATGTTTGCTGTAAAAGACAAAACTGCCTTGATAACTGGCGCATCCAGAGGAATAGGAAAAAGCATTGCGGAATTATTTTGCAATATGGGGATTCATGTGGCTGGGATAAGCCGAAATATCACACCTATAAATGAGATCCGATCTTCTTCTTCAACTTCAGGAAGTATCAAGGGATATTCTTGTGATATTTCAGATGGTAAAAATGTAAAAGAAATGGTCTCCAAAGTACTCGAAGATTTAAAGCACATTGATATTTTGATCAATAACGCGGGGATCACAAAGGATACACTATTGGCTCGAATGACAGAAGAACAATGGGATGATGTATTGGAAGTAAATTTAAAGGGGGCTTTTAATTGCACTCGCCATATTATTAGACCCATGCTGAAACAAAAATTTGGTAGAATTATCAATATAGGGTCCGTTGTTGGACTTATGGGAAATACAGGGCAAGCTAACTATGTTGCATCAAAAGCAGGTTTAATGGGATTGACTAAATCTTCCGCTCACGAACTTGCGAAACGGAATATTACTGTAAATTGTATTGCCCCTGGATTTATAACAACTGATATGACTGAATATTTATCTGATGACATAAAATCTCAGATGAAAAAAACTATCCCAATGGGACGATTTGGGACACCGAAAGATGTAGCCGCCTTAGCTTTGTTTTTAGCATCAGATGAGTCCGGCTATATAACTGGACAGACAATTACCGTCGATGGCGGTATGGTAATGAATTAGAAAAGGAGTTGAAATGTCAACATTTGATAAAGTAAAAGACGTTATTTTGGATAAACTAGGTGTAGAAGAATCTCAAATTACGATGGAAGCATCTTTTGTAGATGATCTTGGTGCTGATTCACTGGATACGGTGGAACTCATCATGGAATTAGAAGAAGAGTTCGGAATCGAAATTCCAGATGAAGATGCTGAAAAAATCACGACAGTTACTGCTGCGGTAAACTATATTGATGGGAATTAATTGAATTAAATATCTTTTGTTATGAAAGTTGTCGTCACCGGATTGGGTGCGCTTGCACCTAACGGTCTATCGGTGCCCTCCTATTGGGAAGGCTTGTGTTCTGGGAAATCAGGTATAGATACCATTACCAGTTTTGACATTACGGATTTCCCCATCAAAATTGCAGGAGAATTGACAGGACTCGAACCGGAAAAATTTATAGACCGACGTGAGGTCAGAAAACTCGATAGATTCTCTATCCTTGCTCTGGGTGCTACCACAGAAGCCATTCATAGTTCGGGATTAAATTTGGACACACTCTGCAAAGAAAGAGTTGCCGTTATTCTAGGCACAGGTGTTGGAGGAATCCATACTTTGGAAGAACAACATACAGCATTATCTGAGCGGGGCCCGCGCCGGGTTTCCCCATATTTTGTTCCAAAAATGATAGCAAATATTGCTGCCGGTCATATCTCAATTAAATATGGATTTCAAGGACCAAATCAAACCGTAATCTCTGCCTGTGCGTCTGCTAATGATGCAATAGGATATTCATTGAGGTTACTAAGAGCCGGAGATGCAGATATTGTCATTTCAGGTGGGACAGAGGCCAGCGTGTCACCATTACCCATGGCAGGATTTGCCAATATGAAAGCACTGACACAAGAAAATGGTATTCCATCTGAAGCTAGTCGACCCTTTGATCTAGATCGAAAAGGATTTGTTATGGGTGAAGGTGCCGGTATCCTTGTTTTGGAAACCGAAGACCACGCTAAAAAAAGAAATGCCAACATATTAGCGGAGCTTTCCGGTTATGGATCAACAGATGATGCCTATCATGTGACTCAGCCAATCGAAGGTGGAACCGGTGCAGTTAATGCAATGAAATTAGCTGTAGAAGATGGTAAATTTAATTTAACAGAAATTAATTACATTAATGCTCATGGAACGTCAACCTATTACAATGATAAAAATGAGACGGCTGCAATACGTACCCTTTTTAGTTCCCATGCTAAATCATTAAAAGTGAGTTCTACCAAATCTATGACAGGTCACTTATTGGGAGCAAGTGGGGCTATAGAGGCAATCGCATGTATCAAAGCCATTGAAACCAACAGGATTCCTCCCACAATCAATTATACAACACCTGATCCTGAGTGTAATCTGGACTATGTGCCTAATCATTCGGAGTCCCTATCCATCACTGGAATATTATCAAATTCATTTGGTTTTGGTGGACACAATGCAGTCATTGCCTTTAGACCTTGGAAAAAATAATAATGCCCTTAAAACGGCTGTTTACTACCTTTTTTCAATATTTAAAAAAACATCCACTAGAAAAAACACTTAAGTATCACTTTAAAAATAAGGATTATTTAATCCAAGCTTTAACCCACAGGTCCAAGGTTTCAAATCCTAGAAATAATTATGAACGACTGGAGTTCTTAGGTGATGCAGTCATAGATATTATCATTAGCCATTTTCTTATGAAAAAATTTCCTATGGATGATGAAGGACTATTAACAAAAAAACGATCAGGATTAGTACAAAAACAATTTTTGGGTTCTATGGGAAACCATTTAAATCTTGTATCATATATATCTATCGATCCAACTGTTAATTTAACAAATCAAAAAGTACTAATTCGTCAATCTGCAAATTTATTTGAAGCCCTCATAGGAGCAGTATATTTGGATGGTGGACTAAATCCCTGTCGTAGAATAGTAAAAGAAACCATTTGGAAACACAAAAAAGAAGCATGGAAAACAAAAAATTATAAAGGAGAACTTATTGAATACTGTCATTCAAATTCATTAAAACCCCCTGTATTTTTAGTCTCAAATGTTACCGGTCCGGAGCACCAAAAAATATTTGAAGTTCATGTAATAATAAATAAAAAGACATTTCCCCCTGGTTTTGGTTCAAATAAAAAAGCCGCTGAACAAAGAGCGGCTGAAAACACACTAGATCTACTAAATAGTTAAATAGCTAATCATATTCTTTTAGCTGATCTCGAATAACTGCAGCTTCTTCATATTTTTCCATTTCTACTGCTTTTCTTAAATTATTCTCTAACTCTTCTTTTTGCTCTTCAATCTCAAATTTTTCTACCCCAATTGTATTGTTTTCCTCTTCCAACTGGAACGAATCATCCATGACGGTTTCATCAACAAAAATGGGGGCTTCAGTCCTTAATGCTATGGCGATAGCATCACTGGGACGGGAGTCCAGATTTAATACCCCTATTTGGGCTCCCTGTATTTCAATCCTAGCATAAAATACCCCATCAATTAAATCAGTTATTTTTACCGAATTAATTTTCCCTTTTGATTCGGTGACCATCGCCTTTATCAAGTCATGTGTCATAGGTCTAGGGGGCTCTGAATACTCTAACGCCAAGGCAATGGAATGGGCTTCACATGCGCCTACCATGACAGGCAAAGACCTTTCTCCTGAAATTTCATCTAACAATACTGCATAACTCCGGCTGGTATGGTGAAATGTAATTTTAGATACTTTAACTGGAACCATGACAAAAGTTAGACAGGAAGAGTTGAGTGTACAATGATTTTCATCACATCCTTCAATCCAAAACTTCCTGATTTTATCATTCCAAAGCTTTTTTAAGGAAGTTGATTTTGTCAACCGGTGTGGGATCTGTCTGATGGAGAAATGCACACCAATAACTGAGCCAGTCCCCGTAGTGAATAGAATAAAATATTCTATTAATAAAAGACTTTCCTTCTAAACGAATTGTGTATTGTTCTATGGGGAATTTATCCAAAATACTTTGGGTAATCTCAACTCTCTTCGAGTTCCTAATATGACCACTGCTATCAACTAACCAAAGGACAACCAAACGTGAAAATATATCAGAGTTGTTTTCCCATCCCACAATTTCATTATGATTCATTTCTGGAATTTCATTAACAAAAGTAAGCATTTTACTATTTTCACATAATTGCCCTTTCAATCGGATTGCTAGTTTATCGGTTGCTCCAGTTTCACCGTAAATAACAACACATTTTTTGTAAATTTTCTGTGCCAATGAGTATACCGGATTCTGTGAATTCATTATTGAATATGTATTTCGTTTTTCTAATAGTTCGTTCTTCGTTTCATCTAAAATGAAATCCAAATTCAACTCAATCTCCAATATTTTTTTGATTAGAAACATCATGGGTATCATAGAATATCCAACTGCTGCCCGCGGTTGTAATCCATCTACAATGGTAATCTCATCACAATCATATTCTTTTAACCAAGAGGATAATACTCCACCGGTAGTTATACCTATAACAGTAGCATTTTTTGATCTTGCCTCGTTAAATGCGGATAAAGTTTCTTCCGTATTACCGGAATATGAAGAACAGATCACCAAAGAATTTTCATCCACCCAGTTGGGTAAAGTGTAATTTCTAGACACACAAAATGGAATAGATAGATAGTTTTTTAGAGCGAGAGACAATAAGTCCCCTCCTACTGCAGATCCTCCCATGCCTGCCAAAATAATATTATTTACTTTACTATAGTTTTTCTTCAGTGCAATATTTTTCCCAATTTTAACTGCTTCCTCAATTTGAACCGGAAAATCGAAAATGGATTTAAACATATTTTGCGGATCTATTTTTTCTCTATTCATCTTTTATTTAATGATTTCTATTAAGAACGAGTTCTGTAAATTTAGTTAACTGCGATTTGCAGGGTTCTGGAAAAATATTTAGGATTTCATTTGCCTGGTTAATATAAGATTGGATCATTCTTTGGGCCTCTACAATAATACCATTTGATATAAAAAATTCCTTTTGCCGTCTAATTGTACTGTCAATTTCCTTAATATTGGAGTTTAATATATCCCACTCCTTTTCATCTTTTTTCCTAGCTAATATAGATAAAATTGTTTGTTTCCCCTTGGTTATATCACTACCAAGACTTTTGCCCATGGATTCTTCATTTGCCATGATTTCCAGTATATCATCCTGTATTTGAAATACTGTCCCCAAAATCATGCCGAATGTTTTTAAATCTTTAATATTTTTATGACTTTGGTTTCCAAGAATACCTCCTAATTCGGTACATAATCCGATTAAATTCCCAGTTTTTTTCTCAACCATTATAAAGTAGTCATCAATGGAAATGTGTCTATCATTTTCATATTGTTTATCATATGCCTGTCCCTCACATACCATCAATGCCGCTTCATTAAATGTTTTTATAACCTTTAAAGAATGGGTTTTTACTTTTGCTACAAAACTTAAAGACAATACATAGAGTCCATCTCCGGAAAGAATGGCAGTGGATTCATCCCATTTTTTATGAATCGTATGTTTTCCATGGCGAAAATCATCTTGATCCATAATGTCATCGTGAACCAATGTAAAATTATGAAGTAATTCAACAGCTATACTGGCATATTTGAGGTCATCTTCTGAAGCCCCCATTGCTTTACCCGTAATATATAACAAAATGGGTCTAAGGCGTTTTCCCTTACCCGAAAACACATAAGACATGGGTTTGTAAAGGTAAGATGGCTGTTCAGGAAGTTGAAGCGACATAAGTGCATCATTAAATTCTTCCCTTAAATGGGCTATATATTTAGGAGTTAGATTAGTGTCCAATTGAGAGATGTAGTGTACCAAAAGAGTTCAGTTTTTCCATCACGCTATTTTTAATTTCTATCATTCGGCTCTCTGTCTTCGCCTCAAAACGACAAACTATTACCGGTTGAGTATTTGATGCCCTTACAAGCCCCCACCCATCTCCAAATTTAATCCGAACACCATCAATGGTGCTGCACTCAAAATTTGCAGTGAAATATTTTTTTGCTTTTTCTGCAATTAAAAATTTTTCTTCATCAGAAATACAATCCAATCTCATTTCAGGTGTTGAATAATATATGGGTATTATATCTCTCAAATCTGCCAAAGTTTTCTGGGTCCTAGATAATGTTTGGAGAGTACGAGCAGCAACATAAATCGCATCATCATAGCCATAATAATCATCGGCAAAGAAAATATGGCCGCTCATTTCCCCACCAAATTTACATTTCAATTCAGTCATTTTTTGTTTGATGAGAGAATGACCTGTTTTCCACATGACCGGTTTTCCACCCTGTTTTATTATCATATCTTCAAGAGCCTGGGAACATTTCACATCGAATAGAATTTCATCTCCTTCTTCTATCAATTCCGGTAAAAAGATTGTCATCAATTGATCCGCCCAGATTATTTCCCCGGTATTATCCACAACACCTATTCGATCTGCATCTCCATCAAAAGCGATTCCAATATCATATTTTCCAGTTTTCATCATTGATATTAATTCTCTAAGATTTTCTTTAACTGTTGGATCTGGATGATGATTTGGGAAAGTGCCGTCCACATCGCAATATAGTTCCGTTAAATCAATCCCCAAGCGTTTGAACAGTTTAGGTGCGATCAAACATCCAGCAGCATTGGCTGAATCCATTACAACCTTCAAGGGTTTTTCAATAGTTATTTTATTCAAAACCATGTCAACATATTCGTTCTTAATATTATACGGAGCTTCATCTCCCTCACCTTTATCAAAACTATTTTTTTCAATAATCCTTCTTATTTCCTGAATAGCATCTCCAAAAACCGGTTTATTAAACATAGATAGTTTGAACCCGTTAAATTCTGGTGGATTATGACTGCCTGTAATCTGGACAGCACCACCAACACCCAGTTTGAACATGCTGTAATAATTGACAGGAGTGGGAAGTAATCCAAGTTTAATTACATCAATTCCAGTGGATAAGATTCCATTCTTGAATTGTTCCATCAAGTCAGGAGTGGATAATCGAACATCCCCGCTGAGCGCGATTTCTCTGCCCCCATTTCTGCGAAGATATGTGCCAAATCCTTTTCCCAATAATGTAACTATTTCAGGCGGAAAATCTTCTGCTACTTTTCCTCGAATATCATATTCTCGAAATATGTATGGATTAATTGTCATAGTTTTTATGTCCCAATTACAAAAAAATGAAATGATACCTAGTTGTAATTTAAAGGAGATATAATTTGAGTCTTAGCTTTCTTTGAGTACTTTTCCTAAAAATCCTTCAGCTTTTTTCAACTTCAATTCAGCTTGGTCTGATGAACAATTTTTCTTTATCATGATAATTGCTCTTTTTACAGACTTGTCTGATTCAATTAATTTCTGATATGCAGATTCATAATCAGTATTGGTTAATTGACTTATGATTCGAGTTGCTCTATCCATTAATTTTTCATTTACCGCCATAAGATCAACCATGAGATTACCATATACTTTTCCCAATTTTATCATGGTTGTTGTAGAAATCATGTTCAGAACCATTTTGGTGGCTGTACCAGCTTTCATTCGTGTGGAACCAGTAATGATTTCTGATCCCGTTTCTATCTTGATTATTGAGTCTGCGGGCACACGGTAAAAAGGTTCAGGGTTACACGTTATGTAACAGGTTTTTGCACCAATCTTTTGAGCATATTCCAAAGCTGACTTAACATAAATTGCTGCTCCACTTGTGCTGACCCCAATGACAACATCTCCCTCTGTGATCCCTGCAATCTGTAAATCTTGGATACCATTCTCCGGTAAATCTTCCGCTCCCTCAACTGATTTTTTCAAGGCTTTTTCTCCTCCAGCAATAACACCGGTAAACCATTCAGAGGGCGCCGAAAATGTTGGTGGAATTTCTGATGCATCCAAGACTCCCAGTCTTCCGCTAGTCCCTGCTCCTACGTAAATAATCCGATTACCATTTTTAATCGCAAATACGCAGAATGAAATAGTTTTAT
>DASCRE010000282.1:0-2337 GCA_034408645.1 Fidelibacterota bacterium
ACTATTCTCCTATTAAAAACGAAAAGATTAAAAACAAATAAAAACTACTGTTAGCAATCATTAGCAAATTGAAATGTATTGACCCACTTAATGTTTTTATTGTTTCCCACCTCTTTGTAAAAAAGTGGGGATGGGGTAACAAAATAAATACCTTGTTTATCGATATTAGCTTGGTCACAATATGGACACACTGTCTCGTAAATGCAGTTATTGTTATAGGATTGCTGGGTTCGATTCCCAGGCGTTCCCCCCATTTAAAAAGCTCTGTTTATGTCAATAAACAGAGCTTTTCTATTTAATAAGATGTGTACCTGATATTTATCGACTTTTTACTTTAATTATATTAATACGTCTAGTAATAAGGTAAATCAAATAGTACCAAATAAGTGCAATAAATATATTGACTAAAATATAGACAGGCCACTCGCCGAAAAATCGTTCTATATCCAATGTTGGTTCACGCAAATCCAAGAGATTTTGGTTAAATATTGAATTATAAATAATGATAACTCCTGTATAGATAAACATGGATTTTATTGCGGTCCAACCTGCATTATTTGAAAGCATGTGCCCCTTTTTAATACAGTAGATTGAAAATGCCAATGGGGCTGTATGTTTCAAAATAAATCCTGCCCAAGACCATGGATATATTTCAAGTGGTGGGGAAACAGGGTTAGGCCAGATGAATAAAGTTAAAAGGTCACCTGTCCAGGCAAAATAGAAAAATATATCAAACAATTTTTGATGGTATTTAGTTGTCAATACAAATGCCAATATTGCGGTTATATTGCATAACCAAAATAATAGATGGGGGTTATGTTGTATGTTATACCAGCCTGTCGTGGACAGAGCATATATGATACAAAGTTGAAGGAGGAGGAGAATCCTTCTGTTGGTTTTTAATGCCCCAAGGAAAAGTATAACAGATAAAATGAGCGTTATTGTTGGAGTTATCAGAAAATATCCTTCTAAGATGTTTCTAACAAATTTTGTCTATCGTTATAGTCTATTTTTCTATTTATCCCATCTCTACTTTTTAGAAAGGGGTTCTATTTTAATAACACCATCTTCTTGGTCTGCACAAACCCTCCTGCCTGTATCTGGTAGAGATATACTCCAGCACTCACAGGTCTGCCCATTGAGTCTGTAGCATCCCACTGGACTGATTTGAGACCTGCCTCTTGGATCGTGTTTACCAGTTGAGTTATTTCCCTGCCAACCATATCATAGATGCTAAGAGTTACCAAGGCATCCGATGGCAAGTCGTACCTTAAAGTCGTAATAGGATTAAATGGGTTGGGAAAGTTTTGGTGGATACCAAATAACATAGGTACAACTGCCTTTTTCTCTAAAATGAAGCTATCAGATGAGAGAGCTACAAGTTCTCCTGATCCTTCTAAAATATAATCCTCACCGCTTGTGGAAGTTAGCACCCAGTTGTGATGCTTCTCATCGTTCAAAATCACATCATAACTAATATTGAGATATTTATAGGGACTCATTAACTCTATTTCAGCCGTGTTCTCTGTTATCTTGGTGTCACCCTTAAAACGTACATCAAAAGCTCCTGCTGGAGGTTTTGGAGGTAGCTGATAGCTTAGTGTCTCCTTTTCCGGAATGGAAACCCCAAAGTAAAGGTTGTTACCGTTGAAACTGATTTTGTTGACATTATCTAAATTCTTTAGGTCAAAAGCATTTGTTCTGGATGTATTACCACTTGAAATGGAAATGTTCCCGTCCGTACTTGCATATATCCAGTATCCATGCCCCGGTGTTAAAAGGGTGGCATAATCGTATGAATCTGTAAACTCAAAGATCGTCCCCGGAACCACAATGTTTTCGGGGTCGGAAATTCCCGAAAGGCCTACCACGGAACTGATCCCGCTTATGAGATTCCACCCTGTACTCAATTGTAGGGTCATTTCGTTTACTGGTGTTCCGGATAACTGGGTTGTTCCTTCATTTTCAAAGTGGATCCAATAACCGCTACCCATTTGTAGCTCTTCCTCTAGAACATATTGTTCACCATTATAGGAATAAAGTGTGCCTTCGGTTGATTCAGGAAAGACTGTCATATAGTTAGAGTCTTCGACCTCAAGAGGCAATCCAACAAGGTTCCAGTTTTGAGAGTGATCAACTTCAGTGATGTTGTTGGTCCCACCACCCTCCCAGTAAATATCGTCCAGCCCAAACTCACACGATGAGCCATTCACCTCTAATATAACAAACTCATAGCTCAACATTCGTAGATCGATCCATTCGCCTCTGATATCTTCCACGGGTATAGATGCCTGTCCCCAGTTGCCATTCCTGACAAGGCCGTATGTGGTTTGATTT
>DASCRE010000283.1:0-8858 GCA_034408645.1 Fidelibacterota bacterium
TTTTAAATGACCATTCGCTTGTGATGGAAATAAATGATCAATCCGTTGATTATAATTACACCGTTCTTACAATGGATTCTGGAGAAAATATGGTAACTATAAACTCCACTGATGATATTGAGATATCCATATCACTTGAAGGAGAAACTCCTGCTGATGATATTACTTTTTCTTTTTTTACCGGAAGAGTAGCACCTCAAAATCTTGGATTTGATGGTAAGATTGATGTCGAATCAGAATCTAATATACTAGAAGCTAATCTTGGTGCTGGTTTACTCGAAATCCTCGTGGAAAATAATGTGAATGTATCTCCATCAGGAGCACCGACAGCATTCATTACGATTCCTGAACTTGAAAATGCATCTGGTGAAGAATTTAGTACTACTTTGGAAAATATGTCAGGATTGGTTAGCCAATCTATTGACCTGAGTGGTTACAGTATCCTTATGACAATGGAGAATCAACAACTGAGTTATGTAGCGGAGGTAACAACAAACTACAGTGAAATTGGATCATATTCACTCGGTGACTCAATCTTCATTGATATAAATGTAGCAGGACTATCTTTTGATGAGGTTAGAGGTTATTTTTCACAGGATGCGATGGTTGATTCAAATTCAATTTCTATTGATGATGCTACTGAAATTGAAACCGCCGAACTTAAATCTGGGCAGTTGCTTTTGGATATAAACAATAATATTGGGATTGTCGCTGATATAAATTTTCAAATCCTTGAAATTTTTATGGATGGATCCATCCTGGATACTACTTTATCTTTAACCCCTACCGGTGGATCATATATAATCGATCTTTCAAATCATCAGTTGAACTTAGATATGTCAGAAGATCCTCAAACTATAAACTATGTTTCCACCATAACATTACCAGATAATGAAGAAATGACTTTATCCCTCAGTGACTCTATTGTAGTTGATGTTACTATGACAAGCTTAAGATTTGAATCGGTGACCGGAGAAATAAAACCTGTAACAATAGAGATTGAACCTGTGGATCAAACTATTGATGGTTTACCAGATGAAATTGAAGAATTTGAGTTTACAGAAGTTGAAATGATCATTGATTTTGATACTAATATTGGAATTCCAGTAATCCTTGATCTGGAAATTGAAGCCTCAAACTCATCAGGTGAGATTGAAATATCAACAGTTTCAGGATGGGATATTACAGCTGATAACCATGTAGTTATTCCAAATGCTGAGAACTTGATAAATATTTTTCCAGATATAATTCGGGCAACTGGTGAAGCAACAGTTTCAGGATTTGGAACTATTTCAGCATCACAATATGTCGCAGGCACCATGACCGTTCAGGCTCCACTGAGTTTTAGTGTTCCTGATAATACTCAAATTGAAACTGATATTGAAGAAACCAACCTAGAGTTAGATAACGAAGTTTTAGAAGAGGTTACCATATTTTTTGATGCTGAAAATTATTTTGATTTTGGAACACAAATTTCTGTTTATGCTACATCTGATTCATTTCAATTTGGAACCATCTATGAAGACACTCTTTTTACCTCCACATTTACTCCAAATTCTACTTTTACTGATTCAATTATCTTAGACCCTGAAAAGATCGAGCTTTTCAGTGGAGACAAATTATTTATTAAAGCAGATGTCAGCGTTTCTGGTAATAAGGATGAAAATGGTAATTCAATTCCATCAAATGTTTTGACCAGCGATTCATTAAATTTAATTTTATATGGACGAATTGAGGTTCTTGTAGATCCATCCAAAGAAGATTGAGTTTATGAATATTAAATCATCCATTAAATTATTTTTTATTACTATTTTTATATCACAGAATCTTCTTCTTGCGCAATTTGAAGGAGGGCTGAGAGGAGGGACCCTATTTCCTTCTTCAATTGGAAATCAATCCCCATCAATAAATCCTGCAAAATTTTGGACGTCTAGGAGATCCAATTTTTCTATTCTTCTTCCGCTTTCTTTTCAATTGAATAATAATTCAGTAAGTCCCAATTGGTTAAACTCATTCTTATTCAGTGGGAAACATCTTGATAATCAATCTGTGGATAATATGTTAAACGAAATCCCGGCCAGTGGATTATCTCTAAACGGACACGGACATTTCATGTTATTTGGATTGTCCTACAAAAAGTTGGCAATGTACGTTGGAGGTTCTGTCGATCTGTATGGTACGATTCCCAAATCTATTTTTCAAACTGGCTTCCAAGGAATAGAATTTGATAGTAACATTGATTTAAATGATACCCAGTTTGGTATGCAGTCTGTTTTACCGGTATCGTTTGTCTTATCACGTGAAATTGGAAATAATTTATACATTGGTTTTGGGGTGAAAGGATTGTTGGGATTAGCGTACTTATCCATTAATGGTTCTGGAGGGATAACATCACATGAAGATAAACTGTTGGGGAATGGTAATATTCAAATACAATACAATTTGGGTGATATGCATGTAAAAGTTGACAGCCTTTTAGCATATTCATCTGAGGGAAAATTTAGTCCAAATATTAATGGTAGAGGTTATGCTATAGACATAGGTATGTCAAAAATTATAGGTAATAATTGGACATTGAGCCTTAGCGTTCAGAATATAATGGGACAACTAAGCTGGGATAAAAACAGCTCCCATAATCATGTCATTCAATTCGAAATGGATTTCAATTCGGATGAATTCGAAGAAATGGGTGACTATACTCAAGCACAACAGGATTCTTTAATGGAAAAAATTATAACTAAAGATTTGACTACCACAATTGATAATTTAACAAGCACGCTTCCATTAAAAATAGACATAGAAAGTGAGTATTTATTTGGAACTAAATTATTATTGTTTAATTCCGCTTCCTATGAAGCTGAATCTGATGTAATTCCTGAATCACAGATTGAACTATCGGGAGGTCTAAGATGGTTGCCTCATCGCAGAATTCCATTAACAATAGGTATAACTTATAACTCTCTGTGGGGATTAAAATGGGGTGGTGGCTTTGGTGCTCATTTTAATAATTATCATTTAGATATTTTGTTTTCTCAAAATGGAGGCTTTGTAAATGAAGCTAAAGGTTTCAGTGTAAGCCTTATCAATTATTTTTATTTTTAAATTATAATATGCAGGAAATAGCTGACCTGCATTTGCTGTTATTTTATTTCTATATGGATATTTGTCCATAAAAATATTCATTTTTAAATTAACTGTATAAAATTTACTTTTTGTACAAGTTAACTCCACTCTTAATAAACATATATTTCATTGAAACTGTTTAACATCAAAAAGGATGAGCGAAAAAAAGTGCTTATCCTTTTTGTCCAATTTTTTGCGGTTGTCGCTACAAGTATCACAGGGAACTCTGCTCGGGATGCTTTTTTTCTTAATTTATTTGACCGCAGTTACCTTCCACTTATGTTTGTTGCAATAGCTTTCACGATGGTTATTGTTATCAATATTTACAAACGTATCACCGATGGAAAAGATATCATCCAGGTTATCTCTATTGGAGGTGTGCTTTTCGCCGCTGTTCTCCTAATCATTCAATTATCATTAACTCGATTATTTTCTCTGTATTCTTCTGGCGGTGCTCAAGCTATCGTTAGCTTACCTGAAAAATGGATGATTCCAGTATTATTTATCTTTATGGAGGTTGTGGTCTCACTTTCAATTTTACAGTTCTGGATGTTAGCTGGAGAGGTATTTGATGCGCGGCAGGCCAAGAGATTATTTAGTATATTAGGGGCAGGTGGTTCTGTAGCGGGAATCCTTGCTGGTTATTCACTTAAACCTTTCGTTAAAACTTTTGGCTCTGATAAACTGTTATATCTCACAATTTTCTTTATACTGTTATATGTATCCATGGGATTGTTAATTAAAAATCAAAGAGAACCCGATAATGATAAAACGAAAAAAAATCCAAAAGATATATCAAAAAAGAAAAACAATAAATTCAAATTTGATCCATATTTAAAATCAATTGCACTGCTTATTGGTTTAGCGGCATTTATTTCTAAAATAATTGATTATCAATTTAAAATGACTGCTGTCGAAAATTTTCCGATACAGGATGATCTTGTTGGTTTTTTTGGAACCTATTATATGGCTACTGGAGCTGCTACAATAATAATGCAATTTTTTATAACTGGGATTGTTTTAGCTCGGTTTGGCATACTTTCAGGCCTTTTAATCTTACCCATCTCTCTTGCTCTTGGCTCCTCTGTATTTTTAATGGTCCCATTACTTATGTCTGTTTTTATGGCAAAATTTTCAGATCAGGTATTTAAATTTTCTATCAACAATGCATCACAAGAGATTCTATGGCTTCCCGTTCCCAAAGATAGGAAAAAACAAGCAAAACCAGTTATTGACAGCGCTATCAGGGCGACCTTAGAGGGTGTAGTAGGTATTCTTATTTTTATTTTAGTGCAATTTAAATTTGTTCCGACAGATAAATTAAATCTTCTAAGCATTATGGCATTATTTGGAATAGTTGTATGGATATGGAACAGTTTTCGATTGAAAAACGGGTACGTTAAAACTCTTATGAATGCCATAGAAAAACGTCAACTGAATTTAGAAGATGTAGAATTTGATGTTACGGACAATCATATTGTCCAAACGATAGAAAAAACACTAGCCGATGAAAATGAATTCAAGCAATTGTTTGCGATAGATTTAATAAAAACCATGCCTCTTACTCCATGGAAAGACACCATATCCGATCTATTTAAAAATGGAACTGTCAATGTTAAAAAAGCAATTCTTGAACTCGCAAAAGATAAAGCGGATATCATTATTGACCAGGATATAATCCAAGCATCAAAACAGAGTGAGGATATAAGACCTGAGGCAATTGCAATTGCAGGCACACGAAAGCTCTCTATATTATCGAATGATTTACAAAAAAACATATCCCACAGCGATTTGATGATACGAGCTGCAAGCGCATGTTCACTTGTGAAATTGAATGATCATGTTGAAGAAGCAAATACTGTGATGCAAAAATTATTGAATAGTGCTGATGTGAATGAAATTAAAATTGCTCTCCAGTTTTTAGATAAACCTATGGGGATATTGGATGATAATCAATTGGTTAGTTTTTTGCAACATAAGTCACCGATTATTCGTGAAGAATCTCTGAAAATTGCAGAAACCAGACAAAATCCGGATTTTCTTGATCATATAATTGGTAATTTAGCTTATCCAAAATCTTCTATTCAGGCACGGCAGGCATTATCGGGGTTCGATGAAGACTCTGTGCTGAGTGCTCTTGAGAAATGGTTATATCAAGCAGATAGTAATTTCCCATTACGAATTGGGATCATCCGATGTTTAAAACATTATGGGGTCTCAAAATCCGCAGATATTTTGCAAAAAGGCTTAAGGGAACCTTATTTGAATAGCTTATCTGAGGTAACCGATTCACTACTATCTGTAGCAAGAAAAGAGCCTCCATCAGATGAATTTATTAAAATGATCGGTATTGAGTTAGATATCATTGCCAAGAGAGTATATCAATTAGAAATATTTTTACACTGCCTGCCTGATGATGAGAATTGTTTTCTAGTCAGAGATCATATTAATAGTGATATCAAAAAAATTATTCCTATTATGTTAAAACTTGGTGTTCTACACGATCCAAAAACTCCAATTGAAACCTACATACAATATGTCTCCAGTAATGACCCTGAACTGATGCCCTTTGTTTTGGAATTAGTTGATACGACCTTTGCTCCAGAAAACAGAAGGCTGACTATGCCGCTTATAGATACTGATATGGATACAGTAAAAACGGGTAAGGATCTGTTCGATGATATATTGATTGAGTTTGACAATTTACTTTTGTCCTGGATACACAGTAAACATAAATGGAAGGAAGCCATTGCCCTGAACTACATCATTAAAAGTGATCGCCAGGATATATTGGAAAAAATTGAGTGGGATAATGTGCAGGACACTATATTTATTGATCAATTATTCAACCGAATTGAAGATGAATCAGGTCAATTTAAACAAATCATACCTTTGGAAAACTACCAATTAGGTAAGGAGATAGATATGTATTCGATACTTGAAAAAACAATCATATTAAAATCAGTAGACTTATTCAAAAATATTCCCGGCGATGTTCTGACAAGAATCGCTCAAATCGCTGAAGAAATACATCATTCTGATGAATCACTCATGTTTTCTGAAGGAGACTATGGTGATTCGATGTACATTGTTGTTGATGGGAACGTACGGATTCATAAAGGGGACCATCATATTGTAACTTTGGGTAAGAGCACTGTTTTGGGGGATATGGCTCTTTTAGACCAAGAGCCACGTTCAGCAGATGCAACGGCAGAATCTGAAACGACCCTATTTAAAATTGCTCAGGATGGATTTTATGAATTAATGGCAGGAAACTCAGAGATCATGCAGCAGATAATTAAAATGCTCTCTGGAAGGTTGAGGGATACTAATACGAAACTACAGGAAGCACTGGCAAAATAATTATTTAAGTAGGAGCATCTTCTTTGTATCAAACACTTTACCATCAATTATCATAGAATAGATATATATCCCACTTTCCATCCGAAATCCTTTTTCATCTTTTCCATTCCATTTAATGCTGTGTTTACCCGGTGATTCTCTCAGTGAATTAAATATTTTGACCCTTTGCCCATTTATATTATAAATATCTATAACAACATTTTCCATCTCAGGGATAAAGTAAGAGATAGTTGTCGACGGATTAAAAGGGTTGGGGTAATTTCCATTTAGAGAATACAAATTGGGGATAGCATTATCTGATTCGACAGTTAATTGATCAGTAGATGCGGTAGAATTTGGTACGATTCTTACTGCATAAAGGAGGTCTAACAATTCGTAGGTAAAGGCAGACACTATAAAGCGTACCTCATCTGTAATGGTTACATCAACAACCTGTTCATTCTCCTCCATTGAAGAAGTTTGAATTGATGCATCATTGATAATGGTTAAATATAAATCTCCTTCTTCAGGATAGTAAGGTAGTAACTCAATAGAAATGTTTTGTAAAGAAGAATCACTTACATTGACCTTATAGTAGTGAGCTCCAAGTGTACCTAAAAGTTTATCACCAAGGAAGAGGGGGTCTGATTCGATTAGAGTAATATCTTCTTCATAAACAGGTTCTGTGATGGGCCAATTATCATTTGAAACTTCATCGTAGTGATAGACGGAATCGTACATAGCATCATTGGTTAACAGGGCATTTGCAATAAGAAAATCATTGGTTATATTTTCAAAAGAATCGTTAAAATGTGGGTCAAAAGAACTCGCATCAATTTGATTTATAGTCTCTTTTAAGGTAAGTATACTATAACTCCCATCATAGCTATTATGGGTAATGCTGTTCTCCCAAAAGGACTTCATAAAATTTATATCAAAATAATTATCTACCATATAGGATATAAAAATATATGAACCATATCCACGGTTTACGCTATAGTTGGGTCCCCTGTCGGGATAGTTGAAAAAATCAATTAAATATTGATAGCAATCATTAATATCATCATAATGGATTTCCTCCATCCAAACAGCGCTCGCCTCCTTTATCCATCCTTCTTCAAAAGCATCGTAACCGTATTGGATAGCATGAAAAAATTCGTGAGCAGATGTAACAGGTATGATATTTGAAGTAAGACCTGGAAAATCGTAATAGTTATTTCTCATACCCATGTATGATATGATAGCATTTTGTTCTTCAAGTCCAGTGGAATTTTCATTGTCACCCCTGGTAAGTTCAGAATAGTTTTGAGCATAATCTTCTGCCTGTACCCAACCGTAAACTCCCCACTCCAAGTTGAGTATATACACATCATAATGATACGATCCTCCATCATCTTGATTGGTATACCAGTCATCTTTGGGTGGAACAGTATAATTTTGGAGGTCAAAATCAATTACAGCAATGTCGTTGAATGATTGTACCATCAGATCTACAAAGTCTGGTATCCCATTACCATCATCATCTTCAGGTAGCACTGCATTGGTACCAGATAGAGTATAATGGAAACGGAATTTCTCTGTATCAACAATCTGTTCATCATCAATAACAGGCCTTCCTCTTGTGACAATTTCTCCATTAAAATCAAAACCCAGTTCGATCAACTCATTTTTTAAAGCCAGTGGAAGAGAATGCCCATTTCTTGCAATGATATCTAATAATTCGCTTGGATGAAAATCAATGGCAGCTCCATCAGAAATATCTCTATCTTTGGAGTGTGATATCCATTTTGCAGCAGCTTCTTCAACTGTCGGCTGGGCTGAATACAGTATACAGGTAGCCCCCACAAACAGAAAAAGTGGTTTAAAAAAAGTGATAGAATAAATTATTTTGTTTCGTAACTTTGGGTTAATCATTTATTTTTTCTTCAATATCTAATAAATATCTGACCTTAAAGGAAATAGAATGCACCGAAATTTAATACTATTTATTTTAATTACCATAAGTTTCATTGCCTCTTGTGAGGAAGGATTCGATTTAAATACAGGGATCACTCTTTCTGAAAGCAACGAGCTATACGCTTTAGAGCTCAATGTCTCAAACAACGTGACAGATGATTTTTCACCTGTACATTTTAATGCTAAAGTGAACCGCCACGATGAATATAATATATCTTCAGATTCACGAATCCTAGGTTCCTGGTCGGTTTATTCTTTGACAATTGACGATACTTTTACAAGTAATGTAGCACAGTTTCCAACTGATTATCTGTTTTACGCCGACCAGACATTTGATAAAACTGAAATCAGTACTGTTGGAGGAGAAGATCTCTATAGTAATGGAATATGGACAGCTGATAAAAACGCAGCTACAATGACAACAACTATGGCAGGCG
>DASCRE010000284.1:0-2794 GCA_034408645.1 Fidelibacterota bacterium
TTTAAAATTTGTATTAAATTTGCCATATACTTCTGAAAAATTTACTCCTACTTTTTCAAATACTAATCCATCGTTTAAAATTAAAAATAGATCCCATTTCATCATCCAAGTTTTGGGTCCGGGACAACTGGTTTGTTTCACCATCATTTTGGATTCCGCTGCTGCTTAAAGTCACATCTCCCGCCTCGCTCGTTCTGAGCCAGTAGGCATTCCCCGGCTCGATCACATCTGCCTGAGCATAGCCATTATCAAATCCGTAAACAGTTCCAGGTATAATAATTCCATCTGAGTCCTGGATATTCGCTACATCCACAGAGCCTGTAATGCCTGAAATCATATTCCAATCTGAATTTAATGAGAGTGTGAGATTTGAAATTTCCTGTCCGGTCACAGCGTTGGAACCGGCACCGTCAAACCTAAGCCAGTATCCTGTTCCGGGGCTCAACTCACTGGACTGAATATATCCATTATCAAACTCATAAAGGGTTCCCTCGATAGCATCAGGGAATAATGTGGCATAGTTGGGATCACCCACATCTAAGGGTAGGCCTGTCAGATTCCAGTCATCATTATGGGTCAGGTCAAGGGTAACGTCACCACCTCCGCCTCCACCGTTGTCCAGGCTTGCACGAATCATTAGATTTCCTGACACACCGGAGTTACCAATTGGCTCCCATGAGCCACCTGAGCCAATCCTGAAATAGGAGTTCCCAGTATCACTGTCCGTATCCATTCCAAAGGGCCTGGTAGAGCTGAATTCACGAATACCTATCCAAAATGTTCCATTCATAATCATTTCTTCATCCATCATATCATGAGAGTTCCACCCATCAACACTTCCGGTGATAATGGATGTAAAAATCTCATTTCCAGGAAGACCGCCAGCATCATCATACATCTTAAGATAAAAAGCACCCCCATCACCGATCTGAAACCACTTAACACGGATCAAAGGATCACTACCCTGTGAGTTGAATCTTACGGCCAAATAATTGTTTTGTCCGGCATTGAATCCCATCTCAGAGGTACCGTCATCATAAGCAATTTCATATACCGTTACAGATTGAGGTGTCAGCTCAATGGATTCAGATAGACCGCTTTCGTTCCCATCAGAGTAGGTTGCGCTGACCGCATACTCGTAGGTAATATTATTTTCAACATCATAGTCGGAGTAGCTATTTGTGGTCAGCCCACTTGATACCATTTCTTCGTCACGGTACACATTGTAGGTTACTCCAGCGCCTTCATAGGTTATATTGGCGCGAACCCCCCACTCACCATCTGAGAGATCTGATCCTGCAATACTTTCTGCCCAGGTTTCCCATCCCCCTGAACTGGGTTTAAACATACTGTGAGCACTTGGAACCGCCGATACATCCAGCTCTGCCTGAATCACATCGCTGAACTCATATGCTATAATATATTTTCCATTAAAGCTCCAGCTATGACCGGATAGATCTATAGTGTTCCACCCCTCTTCAAGAACCACGGGCATCTCATAGGCAGGATCCGTATCAAACATTGACCCTAATGTTCCGTACGCTGACAGGGTTGTTTGAACCGGCGATGTATTGTTTGGGCTGTTATATACCTGAACTGAATTGACTGTGGAAGGCCCAACAACATCAAATGTTTCACCAGCCATAGCTGTAGAACCAGGGTTGGACATATAGATACTGTAACCGGACCATTCATCATTATCATAGACAAAGTCTTCTGTTCCAGATTCATTCATATCATTCCACATGAGATCACACTGCATGTTCAATCCTTCACCAGTTAATCCGGTGGGTGCTGCATAGGCAACTGTGGACTCCAAATATATTGTAAAATCATCAATAAATAATCCGCCACCAACTCCCCCATCATTATTATCATCATACCTAGATTGAAATTTGAAAATTATATCCTTGCCACCATACTCACTGATATCAAGAAAAATATTTCCGTTGAAAGGATATCCAGGCATATACTCTTCCCAGCCCAGCCCTCCGGGCCTTGTATCATCTCCGTAATCATAAAATTGATCTACCCAAACCGCTCCCGAAGCGGTCATTTGACTATCTCCATCTGCATCATCACCAAAGAGCACATTCCCTGAGCTATTTACAACCACAATGTCGTCAACCCGAAAGCCAGACAGAGACGCATCATCTGGAGTACAATATGCTGGATCTGAACCAAAAGCGAATCGAATGATAACATCTTCCCCTGCATAATCGTCCAAATTAAATGTGACCTCATGCCAATCTGATTGGCCTCCCCAGCCTGAAGCTAAATTGTCAAGATCACCGCCACAGTCATACGCAGCATCATTCCATATCCATCCATATCCATATTCAAAGTCATATGGATCGGACCCTGTGAGAAGCTCCCAGGTGTTGCCTCCATCTGTGGAAATGCGCACATTGGCAGCGTCCCACCCATCAGTACATGTACCTGCCACAGTGGCACCCGCGGGATCTTCAATACCCCATGCCATCATAGTTGTCAGTTCGTATCCTGTCGATGGGACTGTCATGGAAGGTGTATCTAAAAACTGTAACCAACTATCAAGATAGCCAGAAATCTCTTCTTTTCCACACCAATAGCTCTGATTTGCCCACGCATTAAATTCTGAGGCATGCCACGCTAACTCACTTGGATCCATCAATGAAACGTTGTAGTAATCCTCAAGCATATTATCACCGTCACCGTCCGCATCTGGCATATCAGCCCACAGATGAAATCCAAACCGAAGCAAATCTTCAGAACCAATTTCTGGGAGAGAATATAATGGAGAAAGCAAGTTCCA
>DASCRE010000285.1:0-27122 GCA_034408645.1 Fidelibacterota bacterium
CAATTAAATATATTTTGTCGTTTATAAGTATATCTGTTAATGTCATGAAATTATATCACATAATATATATACAATATTAGACTCAGATAGGTAAAATTCTATTCCAACTATATAAACAGAAAAGCGAATTATTTTTTCAGGTAAGAACGATATTAAAACATCCGTAAAATTTTTTTAAATCTATTTACTTACGGGACACTTCCACCAATGATCATCCGAGCCCATAATTTCAGGAGTTTTTAACTTACAAGATGGAATAAATAATTCGCATCGTGGATGAAATCTACATCCTTCAGGATAATCATCAGGAAGAGGTGGCTGACCATCGATAAATTCTAATTTCCCTTCGTTGTCTACATTTTTAGTCATTAGGGCAATCAATTTTTGTGTATATGGATGTTTTGCATTCCTAAATATCACTGTTGCGGGTCCAGATTCAACGATTTTACCAGAATACATAATAAGTATTTTATCTGCAAATCCTTTAACCGATGCCAGGTCATGGGTGATATAGATAATAGTTTTATTAGAGTTCTTCTCTATTTGTTTTAACAATTGAATGATGTGATATTTAGTTCTAACATCTAACGCAGTTGCAGGCTCATCAGCAATTAAAATATCCGGATCTCTGGCTAATGCCATTGCAATTAATATTCGCTGTCTCATTCCTCCCGAAAGTTCGTGAGGGTATTGTCTCAACCTCTTTTCTGGGTCAGAGATTTCCAAATCATTCAATAAATTAAGTAAAAATTGATGTTTATCTTTGGACGATAGTTTTTTTCTAATTGCCTCTCCGATTTGAGAACTGATTTTCATGATGGGATTTAACGCATTTAGAGGGTCCTGAAATACAAATGAGATGATATAATTATCTAGTGAAGGTTTTGAAGTTATTATTGACTGTGCATTTGAAGGCAATAAACCGGCCAAGGCTAGAGCTGTTTGGGTTTTTCCTCCACCTGATTCTCCAATTATTGCGGTAACTTTCTCAAGAGGAATGGTAAAAGATATTCCATCAACCACAGCTATATTATCTCTCTTTACTTTATAGATTATTGAGAGATTATTTATATGTATAATGTTTGCTATCGCCTTAGGCTATATGTCATATCTATAGTAACAATTAACCGTCAAAATTCTTTATTTTATTTGAACTCTATTAATTACAGTTCCATTTAACAGATTAATTGAGGTATAGTGATCAGAGCTCAACATGAAATAATAATCGTTTTTATGTTTAACAAGAGAGATTTGGGTAATTTCTTCAATTCTACACTGATGCATTATTTTATCAAATCATGCAATAGATTCATTTCTATCTTTCTCTCCTATAAAAGACCAAATTGCTAAACAAATAATGATAAAGATCAATATGACTGGTGTTGCATAATGATATTCAGATGAACTGTAATCTTTTAAATCATTTATTCTACCAATTAAAAGGGAGATTCTTCCCATTACTGCGAAACCAAAAGATGCCCCAAATTTGATCATCAGAAAATAAATTCCAATCCTGCTGAGACGACCAACCACACCTTTATGTTCTGTAGAATAAAAGAAATATATAAGCCCTGATAGTGTCCCAATAAAAATTATCAGGGAGTTAATTATAGTTCCCCAATCTGATGTAAAATTAATTGCGGAAGCTTTTATCTGATTAAGAACATTTGAATTTAGAAATCCATAAAATCGCAAGCCAGCAGCCATCCCAACTATATAGGCAATTGCCCAGCGTGCAAGCCATCCTAACTTGGGTACCAGCCTCAACAACATAAAAATACCGAGAATAAAAGGAATTAAATATATCATCCGAATCTCACCGAATCCTATTATTCCACCTTTAGGAAAAATGCTCCTATCCAGGATACCAAATCCAGTGCTAATTAAATTGAAAAATTCATAAATTGCATACCAGAAAGATTGAAAAACGGAGCCATCATCAACTGCCGCCCTGCTTGGCCATAACCGGCCAAATAAATTAGGCTGTACCTGTTGCCAAAAAGATATGACAGCGACATATCCAGCTGATACACCAACATATAAATGTTCTGCTGCTTTATAAAATGGATTATCCTTATATAAAAAACTAAAAATAGATAGAGTTAGCAAAACAACAAACCAGGCACTAATAATTTCAGCTGATATCATATTTTATCCTTTCCGTTTTTATTTCGGATAATATAATAAGTAATATTCCCGAAAATAATAAATAAAACAATAACAACATGGGCAATAGACTGGGCCGCCATCATTCCTGAGGCTTTTCCTGGAATGCCAGTTATATCCATCCTTTTCAATTCAGCTTCAACAAGGCTTTCATATTCAGCTGCACCTGGCATACCGGCCAGTAACCCCAGAATTTGTCCATTTTCTACGTAAGGTAAAATATCCGTTACCATAATCGAGGTAACCCCTGTTGATAGAGGAATGTTTTTAGGATCACATGCATATTGCACCCACTCCGTGGAACCGGGAAATCCTGCGGATAAACTGAAAACAAAATCAAAACTGTTAACATTAATAACATCCTTCATCATAGGAATATCTTCAATAGGTGTCCCTTTTAGATCTACCGTATATAGAGCACGTATGTCGGCAGCAATCCCTTTTACGACAGCTTCCGCACCAGGCTTATATCCAAGATTAACATAATCAATACCGTATTCTTTTTCATATTGGTGCGATACCTCAGAAAATGCTTCCGTAGACATAAAATTACCATCCGGCCATAAGGCAAATCCATATACTTGAATATTTTTTGCATACAAATGTTTTAAAATGGCAATAGCCATGGGATGAATTTCTGGCTTGGTGCTTGGTCCATATTCAAATGATAGAAGAACTTTATCACCTTCATTTAATTTATTGATTTCATTAAAAACGATCTGTGATTCTGGCCTGGGTCGAATAGGAAGACTAACCCACTCGGGTTTTAGTAGTGGTATAAGAACCGATAACCCGACAATAAGAAAAATTATTCTTCGATCTAACGAACCAAGTGATATAAAAACTCTTTTTATTGTATCCATCATTTATCTCCTAAAAATGATTTGTCCAATCCAATTATAATCCGAAAAGATGTGGCAACAATACCCAGTGCAATACCAATCATAAGCGCTCTAGAACCAGCCATAGTTGGATAGGCAAAAATCCAATCCTGAATATAGGGAATGGATAATAACTTTGGCGGATTTTGGTTCCATCCCATATAAGCTCCAAATACAAATATAATAAAAGATCCTCCACCCATAAGTCCTAAAAGTAGTGATCGTTTTTTAATAAATGGTGCTGCAAATGCGCCAATACCAAATATTATCATTATACTAACTGTCCACCAGGGTATTAAACCTCCGATTGGAACACGACCCAACATGAGTATAATACCTGCGACCAATAGAAGTGTGGCCTCAAAATTGCGAATTCGAAAAGCCCTGTATGATGCAGATGCAACAAAAAATGCCAAAAGCGCAAACATGGTTGCTCCTAAGGGTGTTATGATGTTAATGAACATCCAATAAAAAAGAGAGCCCTTTGTCTGAACATGGGTACCCCATGGTTTTGATCTTAACTCGATAGTACCTACATAGGGTTTCAATTTTTCTATAACAACATTAGCGCTCTCTGATGTGATATATATTTTATCTATTTCAAAATCAGTTTTAGTTGCTGCTATTTTTGTTTGTATTGCATAGGGATTAGGCTCTTTTAATTCTTTTGAGACTATCTCTGATACTACAGCTAGGTGAGCATCTTTAACATCTGACAGTGTTATAAAGTTAGCACCCCGATAGAAAAAACCCGCAAAAATGGCAAAAACAAATCCAATAACTGCCAAAATACTGTATTGCCAATTTTTCTGTTTTTTAATAATTTTTATTATTTGCAATTTCAGCATATTCAAGGCGCCCAAGAAAACAGCAAATGAGGCAATAATATCAAACCATTGTAATGCATCCTTATCGACAAATGCTTGTATTGAATCATTATTAATAAAATGTCCAAAAAGAGTGAGCAATCCAACGCCAATTACAATTATCAATGGTATATGCCGTTTTAATAACATAAAATCTCCTTAATAATTTTCTAAAATAAGCTTAAAACGTCAAAGGCTATCAATCCTGCTTGAAATAGCCCATTAAATACAACAGTTAGAACCATCGCAATCATTACAAGAAGTTTGACAATATCTTGTCCTTTAATACTCCCCACTAGTTCTGGTTTATTTGATAGATATGCGCTAGCTGTAAAAAATTCTTCTCCAATAAGAGTATAATCACAGGCTGTAACAAAAAATGGTATTTGCGCTGGAGACCCTGTCCCAGCTATCTGGATTGCACCAATTGAGTTACCTGTTTCAGCTAATATCAGAGATTCTGCATAAAACTTGCCCAAATAAAAACAAGCTGCTGGTTTTTCCCTCTCCATAATTCCATTTACACCGGCTGCGTAGGCAAACTGTTCATCTGAAATATAATGAACCATGTCATCATAAAACAAATCAGGTCGGCCCGACTTCAAATAGGACTCTTTGCAAATTTCTCTTCCTGCTTCCATAACAATTGCCCTTGATACAGGGACATTAAGTGATGTCTCATATTTCGCTGTGTATTCGGCCACATGTCCCAATAGATTTAAACCTGTCACTGTTTCTACTTGGTCTAAGTCCATTATTCCAGGGACAAAGAGCACTGATTTTCCCATCTCTGTGGCACGACCTACTGCCTCTTCCAAGGCCTGTAAACCAGGTATTTTACGGAGATAAATATCTTCACCAGATTTGGCACGATCAATGTAATAATATATGGTTATGCAAACGATCATAATAGAAGCAAATTTTACTCTAGCACCTTCAATAAATAAAACACCCTCACCAGAAATATATACACCCAGTACACCAAAAAATACTGCACACAACATGACCACTTTATTATTCATATTTTTCTTATGACTCCTTTTTATCCATATCGGATTCTATACGTTCAATTTCAATCATGAGGTATTCAACATTTTGGCGTTCTTCAAGTAAATGTGTCAGTTTATAATATGAGTCAGATTGAATGAAAACGGTAATAACAGGTCCAAAGAATACCATTAACTGACTACCAATAAATGACATATATTTTACCATCTCTAAAAAAAATATGGCTGGAACTGCCATACCATGACGTACGATTTTCTGTGCTAAATTCGAGATAAGCTGTCGATCAGATGGATCAATTGTCATACTATGATCTATCATGTTAATATCATTTCTAAATTAGCACGAGGAATGATTTCAATAGACCCATCTTCAAATTTAATTTCTGCAACCCTGACCATTGTTTCTGATTCCATTTTTGATAGTGCAGTCGGCAAAGACATAACCCTCCCTACTTTACCAAAATATGGTGCGCGAATAACACGAATTAATGAGCCCGATGAGATAGCTAGATCGGCCTCTTCATAATCAATATTTTTACCATTTACATCATCATTCGGGATAAGTATTTCCGGCCGTATGACTCCTGCGCGAATCTGAGTTGAACCATTAATAGCTGCAAACTTACCTGCATTGGAAGATAACAATTTATAAGTTCTTTCTGCCATCCCAATTTTACCAAAACCTTCTGTAATGATCAAACTGGGACCAATTTTTTCTGAGCCTGTTATGGCAACTCCTAAAGAGTAACCTAATATGTTTGAAAGATCCAAATAATCAAATCCACCAGAAATAATGCCAGCCACTCCCACTTCCTTTGCATGTATAAAGGTACTCATTTTTAGAAAAGATCCACCTATTAAAATCTTATTTTTATGATTGTCTTTGATCATATCTTTAGTTAATTCATCGTTTGGGGAGTTAGTGGCGAGCTCTAATATTCCACGATTTTCCCCTCCTATCCCAAGGATACCCTGTACCAGAGCACCCTCCGTTTCAATGGTGACACCTTCATGATTTTGGACATCGGTAATAACACCAGATGTATAGGCATCAACCTCCACAGGAACGGGAGGCTCGGATAAAATGGCCTGTCCTGTAACTGCAGATACACTCGTTAGGGTTCCATCAATTGGTGATTTTAATTGACTCTTAAACATCCCAAATATCCCTTTACTTTCAGCAATAATCTGATTTTTGGAAATAGATTCTTCTAACTTAACCAGCATACACTCTGGAACATTTTCTGGTTCAACATTAAGTTTATTTGCGACGTTAAGCATCTGGACATTTCCAGGGAGTTCAGTAGAGGCAACGATTTTATCCGGACTAACTTCGTCTCCGACATTCAAATGCACAATTCCTTTTAATGGTAGTTGCCTTTGCTTTCTGATTTTTGTGCGGGATAATATCTTGAGCCCTGGAGTGTAAGATCTAGACATGATGTGTCACCTGCTTTGGATATTCATCAGTATTTTCTGACCATTTGATTAAATCCTGAACTCTTAATTTAGTATCATTCTTAAGATTAAAAGGCTGCCTTCCACGCCCATCTAAAATAATTCCCACAACACCACCAAAAATTTTAGTTTCCAAGGACTCATTTTTTCCCGCACCAACATCCAATCCTTTACCTGGAGTTAGATGGACTTTTATCGGTTCGTAGGGTACAGGTAATAATTTCAGCTCACCTGAAATTAACTCACCCGTTATTTTTTCATTTGGTAGATAAATTTCATATTGTAAAACAGTATGGTCTTGTTTTGTTTTCCCAACAGGTGCAATACAGGTTCCCAAACGAATTAAGCAATCTTTTTCAAAAACTTCCACCGCTGCCTCAGAGTGGATTGTCGATAAAATACCCAGCTGTGGCATCATAAAAATTGAATCTACCGCTAATTGGGTGATACCCTCTGGCAGAAATGCATCAATAAGCATTCTTGCTGCTTGATGTCTTCTAGGGGCATGGGAGAGGACACCACCAGAACCAACTAGCATATCTAATTCCATAAGATTAACCAAGGTTTCACCCGAACTTGTTTGTTCAAATGCATCCGATATTGTACGTTCCGTTTGCACACCTTTTAGATGTACCGCAAATTCTTTGTGCTGTTCAAAAGAAAGACGGAGAGCTTCTCGAGCAATTGCCTGCTCAATGATCAAGGCTTCCAATGACTGCGGTACAGTTGTAGGGCGAATCATTTTGTTACCAATACGATTTGTAAGATCGGCCTCATCCATATCAAATGGTACCCATCGGGCAACATTATTGAATCCTGATTCAGCTAGCACATTGCAAACGGAATAACTCATACCCAAATTTGCGCTAACGGTTCGATTAAATTGACCTTGAAATACAGAAAACACATCTGTTGTAGCACCTCCAATATCCACACCAACCACAGTTATATTTTCTGTTTCAGCAATTTTTTTAATTATTTCACCGACCGCTCCCGGCGTTGGCATTATTGGGGTATCCGTCCAGCTCATGAGTTTTTTATAACCGGGAGCCTGGGCCATAACGTGTTCCATGAAAAGATCATGAATTTTATCTCGGCTAGGTTGAAGATTTTCAAATTCAAGTGTAGGTCTGATATTGTCAACCGTAATTAAATCTGTAATCTTACTCAGCCTTTCTTTGACAGGGTCAGTTGCCTTCTTATTTCCTGCATAAATCACAGGCAATTTATAATTCATACCCAACCGAGGTTTGGGATTGGCAGCTTCCAATATCTCCGCTAATTCTACAACATGAGTTACAGTGCCACCGTCAATTCCACCTGACAGTAAAATCATATCAGGCCGTAACTGGCGAATCCTCTGTACTTTTTCATGGTATAAACGGCCATCAT
This sequence comes from Fidelibacterota bacterium, assembly GCA_034408645.1. GTDB lineage: Bacteria > Fidelibacterota > Marinisomatia > Marinisomatales > AB-629-J13 > AB-629-J13. The sequence continues at coordinate 7,771 of DASCRE010000285.1, forward strand.
TAGAGGCAAGCACATCCATCACGATTGCGCCTGCTCCTAAGGCAGCTCTTTGGGCGCTTTCACCGGTCATAGATTTTACTACTCCTCCCACCATCATCTGCAGTCCACCACCTGCTGAACTTGTGGAAATATAGATATCCACACCATGATCATCTTTGGCAGGTGAAATAATATTTTCGCCATCTAAAATATTATGTCCGGAGAGCTCCTCTAATTCTAAAATAGAGTTTAGAACACCTCTGGTTACATCCTCAAATGGTGCCTCAACCGTTGTAGGTGCTTCACCCCGATGAGTAAGACGATAGGATCCCTCAACATATTGAATCAATATTGCTTTTGTGGTAGTTGATCCACAATCTGTGGCCAAAATTATTTTTATTTCTTCTGTTTTAATTTTACTATCCGATCTCAATAAAATAGTTGCAATATATGAATGTTAAAGGTGCTGCAAAAATAAGGGAATCGAATCGATCCAATACTCCTCCATGACCTAATAATAAGGTTCCGGAATCTTTGACACCCGCATTTCTTTTTAATAATGATTCAGCAAAATCTCCAATTTGTCCAAAAATACCAGTGATAATAGCAAAAATACACATTTGTTCAATGGAAATTTCAAGTAAATGTAAATATGTAACGGCACCATAAACAATAAAACTGCTGACAAGTCCGGCAATACAACCAATCCATGATTTTTTTGGACTAATAGATGGTAGAATCTTATTTTTTCCCCATTTAGAACCGAAATAAAATGCTGCTGAATCACATATCCAAATAGAAAGTATCATAGTAAATGTAAAATATGTTGAATGTATAGTGTCAAAATTTCTAATACCAATCAATGTGCTTAGCAAGCCACCAATATAGAGAACACAAAAAATATTTATTGATAAATTACGAGTGGGATTTGAGGTTGTATAAAATATTTCAGTTAAAAACGCTATCATAACAAATAATGTACTAAATAATAAGATATGCATAGCGTTCAAATCTGGAAGATAATAATAATAATAACAAAATCCTATTCCACCTATATATGTGAGCATTTTTAAAAAACCTTGATTGTTTACCTCAGTGATTATTAAAAACTCTCTAGATGCAAGCAAAATGACAATAGAAATAAAAACCCCAAAAAGAGGACCTCCACTCCAAATCAAAGCAAGAATAGTGGGAACACCTATAACATTTACTACAGTTCTGTTACTCGATTTAATTGTCATTGTTGATAAAATAAAGAAGGAAGGTACTGATTTATGTGGATGAGTAAAAAAGGATGATTACCTAAAACGGTGAAATTTTTCAGGGAATTGATTATCATACCAAAACCTCAATTGCTTTTGTTAAAATCTCAACTTTCACAGGCGTATTGCCCAACATTTCCCCATCAATGTTTAATGTACTTTGCTTTTCTGGGTAAATAGAAAATGTTTTTACCTGACGATATTCAACAATGGGATCAGCAATATGTTTACCTGAGAATATTTTTGGAAACATCCGTAGAAGTTTTATTCTTCCGGCCTTTCGTACGATAATTAAATCCAATAATCCATCATCCAAACGTGCCAGGGGAGCCATTTTCATCCCTTTTCCGGTATACATTGTATTACATCCTATAACAAAACCAAAATCTGCAACAATATTACTTCCATCTATTTCAATTCGTGCGAGACGAGTTTTAAATTTTAAAACTTCCAATATCGATGCGATATTATAGCGTTGCCCTCCAAGCCATCGCATTTTTTCAGCCAAAATATTGATGTCTGTTGGCATTCCCCAGCCTACAATATTAAATCCAAAATATAAATTTCCTTTAGCTTCAGCTTTAAATAGGTCTATCTTTCTCGTTCGGTTTGTGAGTATTCTCTGTACAGCTTCAACTGGGTCCAAACAATCCAAGTCATGCATAAAGGAATTTCCAGTACCTCCTGTAATTAGCCCTATAGGAACTCGCATTCCATCTTTCCGACTCATCATCCCATTTACAATTTCATGCATTGTTCCATCACCTCCAATAGCACAAAACCCTGTAATACTATCTAATGGCAGCTCAGCGGCAATATCACGGGCGTGACCTGCGTACTCTGTCTCAATAATATTTAGCTCAGCATTTGCCTCATCAAAATATGGTTTGACCTTTTCCAGTATTTTAAATCCGGATTTTACTCCGCCATGTGGATTTACAATTAGAGAATATTTCATAAATATTTATTTGTGTTTCATATATTTATTATCTCCCCATTCAATTACCTCAATTTTTACCTCTGCTGTTCCCTGTATAAGAAAGTCAAGTTTTAGTGCTGCCCCATAAGAGCAATCTAATATTCTATTTCCAACATAAGGTCCCCTGTCGTTAACCCTAAGAATAAGAGATTTTTTATTAGATTGATTGGTAACTCTGATAATCGTGTTTAACGGAAGAGTTTTATGTGCTGCAGTAAGACCATACATATCGAATATTTCTCCGTTGGCCGTCAGTTTACCGTGAAAATCTTGGCCATAATATGAGCTCATACCATAAAATACCTTTTGACTTTTTTGAATTTTTGAGTTGGATTTATATTTCTGTGGTTTTGGTTTATGTCTATTATAACGTGGAGAATTTGAACAAGATTGAGTAAAAATAAATAATATAAGGATAGACCACAATATTCTATATAAATATCTTATCATATTTTTCACAATACCCCACCCACAAGGTTACCTAAAGTACTGTAGTTATTTTGTTCTAGATATGATACTAAATCTTCAAGTATAGATACCGATATCCCAGGGTCTCTAAAATTAGATGTACCGATTTGAACCGCTAGCGATCCCGCGAGGATATATTCAATTATATCTTCACTGTTTGTTATTCCACCTATACCGATGACAGGGATATTTACGGATTTAAATATTTTATAGACAGATGCAATTCCAATGGGACGAATAGCGGGCCCGGATAAACCGGAATATTTAGTTGAAATATGGCTTTTTCGAGTATGAATATCTATACTCATTCCCACAACAGTATTTATAGCGGAAATTGCATCGGCACCTCCTTCCTCAGCTGATTGAGCTATTGCAGCAATATCAGTTACATTGGGAGTCAATTTAATTATCAGGGGTCGCTCTGTAATGGACCTAAGTTTTTCGGTTAATTTATATGTTAGCTCACAGTCAACACCAAATTGCATTCCTCCTCTGCTTACATTAGGACATGATATGTTTACCTCATAAGCTACAATATCAGAAGATACAGATTCTACCCTTTTCACTATTTCTACATATTCATTGATACTGCTACCAGCGATATTCATGATAATGGATGTACCAATTTTTGAATATAAAGGTATCTTTTCTTTTATATATTTATCTACACCTATGTTCGCTAATCCAATGGAGTTTAACATTCCTGATGGAGTCTCAACAATTCTAGGAGGTGGATTTCCCTCTCGAGGATTAAGTGAAATTGATTTTGTAACGATACCACCTAATTTTGAGACATCTATAATATTGTCGACCTCTGTTCCATAACCAAAAGTCCCTGAAGCGGTTAAAATAGGATTTTTTAATGTAATATTTCCTATTTGTACAGATAGATCAGTCAAATGTTATCTCTCCAACGTTATAAACAGGTCCGTCAATACAGACTAGGGAGTATTTTTCATGATAGCTATGCGTTTTTTCTTTGTTATTTTTCCTGGAAATGACGCAGCCTTGACAAATACCAACTCCACAACCCATATAACTTTCGACGGCCATTTGTGTAGGAATTGATTTATTTGATACATAAGACTGTATTGAGGTTAACATGGGTTTTGGTCCGCAGGCAATGACTGCTGGATTATCTACACTATTACATAGCTCTTTCAGAGTTTTCATAACCGTTCCTAGTGTCCCAATAGAACCGTCATTAGTAGTTAAATATATATGGTTTTGGGGATCATGGGAAAGTATGTGCTCTCCTCGAGTTTTTGCACCAATGAGCAGATAATTATTTTTATTATTTTCATTAAATTGATTCCACTGATTTATAATGGGCGCCAATCCTGCTCCTCCACCAACAAGGATGTGAGAGTGATTAGGGTATAATTTAAATATATTACCCAATGGTCCGAGAATATTGATTTTATCTCCGGGAACCTTTTGAGATAAAACGGTAGTACCAGAGCCAAATATTTTATAAATAATGGACAGAGTATTATTAGTAACACCCGCAATGCTCATTGGACGGCGCAAGGGATGTCTCCAATTTTTATTCAACTGTATTTGAATAAATTGCCCCGCTCCTTTATACATAGATGCAATTAGAGGAGCATGAATTTTCATTTTCCAGAGACCAGACGCGATTTTATCATTATTTTCTATAGTTACATCTTCAAAAGTCATATGTTGATGGCTGTCACTTGAAATTATTTTTCGGATTCTTCTTTAAGTATAACAGAATATTTTCTATTTTGCCAAGAAAATTCTGCTTCTCCAGCGTTTCGTGCATTTGAAAAAGATTTTCTAAATGATTGAGCAGATCTACTATTTTTATCATAAATAGGATATACACCAACCATATCCAAAGATTTATCATCAAGATAATTATTTTCAGACATTTGTATAGTATCTAAATGAACAACTGAGGTATCTACAAGTGATGAGAAATTATAGATAGAATCTTCTCCAAATTTTAGAGAGTCAGATACTGACATATATAGCGAATCTAAATGAATATCTTTGGTATCTAAAACAGATGAAAAAATAAAAATAGAATCTTCTTCAAATTTTAGAGAGTCAGATACAGACATATGTAGTGAATCTGGAGACAGCCTAGTAGAATCTGAGAGAGCTAATAATTCTCTAATCTGATTAACTCTTGTCTTTGACCGCTCAGCCTGCTCACTCTCTGGAAAATAGGACTCTACCCATGTATAGTATTTTAAAGCGCTGTCAGGATTAATAAGTGTGTGATCATATTGATATCCAAGGAAGTATCCTGATTTTAATGAAAAGTCACTGGTTGTGTCTGTTCTGACGATAAAACCTAGAGTGTCCAAGGCATTTTCCTGATTATGAAAGTACCATAATTTTTCTGCTACAGAAAATAAATGTTCAGATTTTGTTTTGTTATTATTCATCCCTAAATCTTTTCTTACAGTTTCAGCGAATTCTGTATCAGGAAATTGTGATATTAGAATACTCCCCAATGAATCTGCGAGTGAGGTATCCCCTCTTGTAGTGTGTAGATAATAAAGCATATACACTGCTTTTGGATAAAGCTCATGTTCAGAAAACATTTTAACAAAAATATTCAAATGTACTACAGCTGAATCTAGATTATTTAACTGAAAGGCTTCCAACTCAGACATTACCATCAAACTATTTCCTGATTTATCGTTTTTTAAGATATTTATCGAAGATGAATCTGCTTTTTGGTCTGATGTTATTTTCAAAGTATCCTGGAGAGAAATAGTTAGGGTATCCTTTTCACCATAGATGATATCTTCTGCTTCAAGATATTGATCAATATATTTTATTATTTCTTGTGATTCCCTTATAAAGACCGATTTTCGACTCTCTTTATTGGATTTTTCAAAATAATCTTTTGCTCCTTTCAAATTCCAAGATTCTTTGATTGATTTTTTCCCCAATATGAAATAGGCTTCTGACGATATTTCTGTAGAAGGATAGTCTTTGATAATTGAGTGAAGCCGCTCTTGGGAGGCTTCTGTTTCATTCTTTAAATCATAAATTTTAACTAGTTCCAACTCCAGGGCACCAAAAAGATCCTTGAACTCCTCATCAACAAGAAGACTTTTTATCTTTTTGACAGCTGTTTCATAATTACCTGTCAATCTATGTATTTTAGCTATCTGTAAATGTGCATCCTGTTTTAGTTTTTTTACAAGAGAGTTTTTTATAACCTGTTCATAGGCATTTAGGGCCCTGTCATACTCTTCTCTGTTAAACGCTAATTCAGACAAACGTTGATAAATGCGTCCTTTTTCTGTTCGTTCACTTGTGTTTTCAGCTGCTGATTCTAAATGAAATAATGCTGTCTCCACCTTTTTTAGTTCAATGTGGATATCCGCTAAGTACAAATGAATTATTGTTGATGTGATTGAAAATAACTTGTCATTTAAAAGGTCGTTCAATTCATCAATAGATGGCTGTATTTTTCCTTTTTTCCATTTAATTAGAGCAATCCAAAATTTCGCTTGTTGAATAAAATCTGGGTCTCCTGATTCTTGTAACTGTTTTAATTTTTGATTAGCGGAACCATATTCTTCTTTATGGTAGTGGGCCTGTCCAGACAATAATAAAGCAGAGTTTACATAATCGCTATCTGGATATTTTTCCAAAACAATATCACATTTTTCAATTACCTTAGTATAAGCAGTCTGTGCATTTACGGGGAGAGATTTGTTTTCATTTTCTAGCCTAATATTTTCCGCATCTTTGAAATATTTTTTTGCGTTATAAAAAGTGTTATAATAAACGCATGATGTGTTAACGACAAAAATGAAAACAAAAAGGATCCACAACCCTGAAAAGTGTTGAAAAGAGGTTCTCATGTTGGATAGAATTTAAAGGATTATCAGTTGTACTTTTATTGGATTTTCTCTCTAAATTTATTTATGGATGAACATCATAAATTGGATAATCCAATAAAATTTAAACCTGACTATGTGTGGCCCGAGGATGGCTCGGAAAGAGAATGTCCCCGCTGTGAGGCCTCCCTTCAGCTAAATGAAGATCGTAAAGACTATTATGGAAAACCGTGGTGGTGTGGACCCTGTCAGTGGCAATTTTCTGAGGATGATTTCTCCTGATTAAATAATTTATATCTGTTCAGGAAAGCACTTTTTTCTGGCGTGTACCTTTCAGTCCGTTCACGATCCATTTAACCACTGCTAAATCATCCAATAACCCAAACACCGGTATAGAGTCCGGTATCTCGTCATCAACGTTGGAAAAATAATCCAAAGCAAATAATATCTTTTTTTGGATATCTTCGTCCATGTTTGGGTTGTCCTCCAATAAATTATAAAGCTGAACCAGGTCATTGATTAATTGAACCTGTATAGAGTTTAAAGTATCCTTTTGAATCAGGTCGTTTAGTTTTTCAGGTATTGATTTCATTAATTCCGTTTTCTTGGATAGATCAAACTCATGAATTTGATTCAGATATTTCACTTTATCTTCTTGAGTAAGTGTAACAATATTTTCTTTAGTATTCATTTATTTAACCAATATCAATTTTTCAACCTTAGAAAATCCAGATGATTTCACCATAAGAAAATAAATTCCAGACGGATATGAGTTCCCATTCCAAACGATATTATGTTTTCCAGAACGAAGGCTTTCATTAATAAGTGTTTCAATCAATTGACCTCGAATATTATGTATGGAGATATCCACTATGGATAATTCAGGAATAAAAATTTCAATATTTGTCACTGGATTGAAGGGATTGGGAAAGGCCGGTGATACAGAAAAAGTTTCAGGCGTAAAGTTATTGCTTTTCCTTAGAGTTAAATACTCCAAATTACAAGAAACCCCTGACACCGGAAGATTTGAACAACTAAATATTTCCCCCTTATCATCAATAACTTCCCAAGTCTCACCATCGATAACATTACATTCAACATATATAGGTTCATTATAATTCGTCAATTCAACTGTGCATTCATCCGTCAAACAGAGTCTTGAACTGTTAGAAAATCGAATATCTTTTGCTGTTGCCGGAGGTTTGGGAGGGAGACTGTAGCTCAATCTATCCTTTGAAGATATGGAAGAAGAACCAAAAAAGAGCTTTTTTCCATTTATGGTAATTGAATTCATATCCAATTTTCTCTTATCTAAAAGAGAAGATGTAGAATGACCACCACTCCATGCAATGGACAAAGATACTTCCCCCTCGCCGAAGGAACGTATCCAGTATCCATATCCGGGTGAGAGAACATCTGTTTCTGTATATCCGGTCGTGTTGTAACCAAACATGGTATTGGGAACGATTAATGATTCCGGATCATAGGCCGAACCTATTGACACATCTTCGGAAGGACCGGCAATAAGATTCCATCCTTCTGTTAGTGAGATCGCCACTTCATTAATAACATTTCCTGATACCGTAACTGAATCACCTTCATCAAATCGCAACCAGTAACCGAAACCGGGAACTAATGCATCTGTTAAAAAATAACTATCTGAATATCCATATAGAGTTTCATCAACACTTGAAGGAAAAACTGATAGCTGACCAGGCAGCTCCATATTAACAGATAGTCCTACTAAATTCCATCCTGAAATTATTGAAACATCATAGTCAAAATTTCCGCCTCCGATATTAATAGTAGTAGAATTTTCTACTGAATCCATCCCATCATTAAAAAATGTAACTACTTCATATGTTCCTGAATCTAAGGGAAGAATAATTTCAAAATTTGAACCATCACTATATGAGTGGTCATAAGAGATCAAATTTCCTGAATAAAGCAAATCCCAATCCTGGTAGATGGAAAATTCGGAGTTTATTGGAAAATGATTATCCTCATCGGTGTAAGCGGTTTGAAGGGATACTAAAGATAGCCCTGAGGTATCACCAACGACTTCGTAAGTTAGCTCAGATAGAAATGGCGCTGTATTTTGACCTATTTCATAGGATTGAAAACCTGGATTCATGAAAGCGGGATCGGTCGCGTCCCCTATGATCATTTCATCAAAGCTTGCCGATACAGTGAGGCCTGTTACAACTACAGCCTCAAACTCATTGGGCCACTCACCGAAATCTGAATCATTAAAAATATCGGACATATTTGCTGCCATGTATAAATTATTTCCTGTAATGGTATAGTCAATATCACCAACAAATACAGGTAAATCCGCATCCAATTGAAATTTCCATACTCCCGGATAAAGTAGTCCAAATCCACCATCCCCATATGCAATTCCGTACAGGCTTGAATCGGGGTCTTCAGGATTCAAGAAACCCACTACATATAAATTCCACGGACCCCAAAATCCCCCTGTTGGAAATCCACCTCCTGCATTGGTCAAATGAACGTGAATTCTATTATCGCTCACAGCAACACTTATATCTTGAATGTCGAGGCTTTGATTTCCAGTTTCTTCATCACCGGTTTCATCTTCACAGGCGTTTAAGTACCAAGGTGCAGGGACATTATCACTGGCATTGTAGGGGCTCTGTGTTGCAGTTACCTCTATCCCCTCAAACGTCAAATTTGCTTGCACACCGATATGTAAATCTCCGGACGAAGGAGTTTGGGCCACTGCCTCAAAAGTGTTCTCGTAACCAGGAGTTCCGAGATAGTAGGCATCTTCTTCACTCCAATCACTGTTTTGTCCATTGCCATAAAATATAAAAGCTTCTACCGGTCCTGCATCTAGAATTGAATCAGGTATATCTGCATGGAAATACATTGTTCCATCTGAAACAGGCGCTGTGGTTGAGATACCAAGCAGTTCTGTAAAATCCCTGGTCTGGAATATATCTAACGGTGGCAGGGTTATTTGACGAGCATCCAATGGAAATGAGATTTGGGGAGTGATATTATTTTCCTTTGCAAAAATGATGATTGATGTTAAGAGAATAATGGGTATTCGTTTTTTCATATTAAAACTCGTTCTAATAAAAAGATTATAAATTATGTGAAGTTTAATGCGATTATTTTCGCCCGCAATCTAACCCGTGCTGCCCTATTTTAAAAAGATACATTTTCTGGTTAGGCTATGGTCATCTGTAGAAAATTTATAAATATAAACTCCCGATGATACAGTATTGGCATTCAGGTCCATCCCATTCCACTCGACATGGTGAAACCCACTTATTTGACTTTTATTTATCAATGTGTTGATAAGTGTTCCTGTTAAGCTAATTATCTGAATTCTGACATGAGCATTAACCGGCAAATAATAATGGATTGATGTATTATTATTAAATGGGTTGGGGAAATTCTGATTTAATGAAAATGTTTTCGGCAGCTGAGACACTCGGTCAAGAGTGTAGCTATCCTCAGACGGAATAGTGATTTCACCTGTGTCTTCAAGAACAAACTGATATCCGCTCTCAGAGGTGAGTACCCAACTCATATGCTCTCCAGATTCTATTTTTATATCGTACGCTACTGTAAGGGTTTCAAATTGGTTTAAAATCACTATTTCACCTGATTCCGCTATAACCTTCATGTCATCTGTAAAACGAGCGTCAAAGGCCATTTGCGGGAATGTGGGGGGAAGACTATAGCTAAACTTCTCTCCTTGCGGTATCTCCATACCGAAAAACAGTTTGGTGGAATAAGGTCCACTTGAGAGTACCAGTGTATTTGCATTTGAAAGGGGGTTTATCGGTTCCAACGATTTAATGGAAAGAGAATTAGAAAACAATGTTATCTCTCCATCCTGTATTGCTCTGATCCAGTAGCCCATACCAGGGTCAATGGATTCAGGACTATAATAAACTATGTCCAGACCATAGATCGTACCATTCTGGATAATATCTTCTGAGTATAATTCTCCCGGTGAAAAAGAAGTAGTTAAACCAGAGAAAAGGTTCCACCCTTCTGATAAACTAATGGTCAATTCATTAATGGGAGCTCCCGTAAATGAAACCAGGTCATCTGATGTAAATTTCAATAGATAGCCTGTTCCCAACTCAAGATACTGTTCGCTCTGGTAAGTACCATCAAAAGAATAGAGGGTTCCACTCTGTGCATTCGGAAAGAGAGACTGATAATTTGCATTTTCTACCTCTAATGGTAGGCCCAGTATGTTCCATCCCGATTGATAATACGCTGAAATACTACCCTGTTCACAATTAGCAGTATCCTGATCACCAATATACTCTTCTATACATTCTGGGTAAGGTGGACAGAGTTGGTTGGCATATAAAGTAGAAACTGAATTTGAACTATCCTCCAGAGACCAAGTTAGATTGGACAGATTACAGATTGTGTCTGGGATGGAACCTGTTAACTGGTTTGTATGTATTTTTAATCTATTTAGATTTGTCAGATTACCTATCTCTAACGGAATGGAACCAGTAAATTGGTTTGAATTCATTACTACTCTTTCAAGATTTGTTAGATTACCTATCTCTGACGGAATAGAACCTATAAGTTGATTATTGGATAAATACAATGCATGCAGATTGGTAAGATTCCATATCTCTGGTGGTATCTCACCTGTGAGTTGGTTATAAGATAATGTCAACCAATATAAATTAGTTAGATTACCTATCTCTGGGGGAATTACTTCTGTTAGTTCGTTATAAGATAACAACAACCCAGTCAGATTAGTCAGATTGCCAATCTCTGGGGGGATTGAACCTGTGAGTTGATTATCTTCAAGATCAAGATTCTCCAATAAAACTAAATCCCATATACTTTCTGAAATATTACCTGTCAGTTGATTTTCCCATAGAGATAACCATTTCAAATTTATAAGATTACCAATCTCTGTAGGAATTGCTCCTGTCAATTGATTTTGGGATAATTCCAAAAAGGTGAGGTTGATTAGGTTTCCAATCTCTGGTGGTATTTCTCCTGTGAGACCACTTTCCGATAAATCTAAAGAATCAGTGTTCTCAATCGAATAACACTCACTCCATAATTCAACACCTTCTGTGCCATCTTCCGCAGTACAATTCTGGTTCCAAGTATCATTTCTCAAATCGAGGATCAGATCAATAATGTAGCTATAATCTTCCGGATTATTCGGGTCATATGGAGTGATATTAAAGGTGGTATCAACAATACCATTACGATTTAAAAAATATACATCTCTCTGGCTGGCTTCCCACTCTGTCCAAACAGGATAGAATTCACTTTGTGAATCTTCCGTCCAAGGCAATATTCGACTTTCAACCATTTGATCGAGATATTCATTGTACTGGTCCTTACCAACGCCTATAACATGGACATCCAAAATGTCCTGGGAGAGTAGGTCAAGATAAATGCTATTCAGAAAGCCGAACCGGCTTCTGCAACTTCCTCAGGATTCGTGACCAAAAAAGACAATACAGATATCACCTAAAAAATCGTCAGGACTAACAATTTCTCCATAGGTCTCAGAATTTGGATTTAAATCCTCAAGATAAAAAGGATTCTGGGCATACAACAATGTTAAAAGAAAAACTGGTAACAAGTATATTTTTTTCTTCATAGGTATCTCAAGTTTATCTTAGAGTTGTATAACAAGTCAACAATGGTGTGACAGATATCACACTTTTCACATCAGTTTATTTGATACGTTTCTTACTCAAGCTAACCACACCAAATTTTTTAACAATGTAATTTCCAAATTCTGGCGCAAATACATTCAAAGCCAGGAGAGGTTTCATTGGTCCACTATTCACAATTATTTCCCCTTTTCCAGTGTTAATAGCCTTTATAACAGCATCTGCAACTTTTTGAGGTGGTGAGGTACCCAACAATTTTGGTGCAGGAAATCCACCATCGAAAAACATTCCTGCTTTATCTATATATCCCGGCATTATTGTGGATATCGAAACACCTGTTCCGTTTAATTCCTGCCGTAATCCGTCACCCCACTTTATAATACCGGCTTTTGATGCTGAATAAATAGAATTATATGCGACACCTTTTCTACCTGCTAATGAAGCAATATTTATGATATTTCCCTGACATCTTTTTAGCATTCCCGGTAAAACAAGTCTGGCAAGTTCCATCGGAGCTAAGAGATTAACCGTGATAATTGACTGGATAGATTCATAGTCATTATCTGGATAATGTTTATATTTCTCAATTCCTGCGTTATTAACCAAGATATCAATCTCATTCATGTTATCTTTCTTCAGGTTTTGAAGCAATTCTTTTAATTTATGTGTTTCTTTCAAATCAAAGGGTATCATCCGGACTTTTCCACCTTCTTCGATTATATGTTTCTGTAGTTTTATTAATTTCTCTTCATTTCTAGCAATCCCAATAACCAATGCGCCTTTAGATGAAAGTGCTCTAACAATATATGGTCCAATTCCTCTAGAGGCCCCAGTAACCAAGGCTATTTTTCCTTCTAATCTGTTCATATCTTTCTCCGTATAATTATTTTTGTGCAAAGAATAATTGGAAAATTAAACCGAACATAATAGTTCCATTTTCCATTGCTGAAGTGCACAAACTACAGAACATAAACCCTCTATATTTAAGTGGGATATGTCGTTTGCCAAATAATTTTGTGACTCAAAATTAGAATCTCAATGAAGTTCTAATCTGGTTAGCAGCCAATTTGATTTCCAAAATACTTTTGGGGATTATTAAATAAAGTCGAACTATTATATTTGATTCAATGTGCTGTTTAGTTTTCAATGAGTTCTTTAATAATCCTAATATGTTCAGGGGTTGATCCACAGCATGCTCCGATAATATCCGGTTTTTCAAAAAGGATTTCATTTACCTTATATCTCCAGGTTTCATTAGAAATAAATTGTTCTATTTTTCCATCAATCTCAGGATTATTTATTCCCAGATTTGGGTAAACTCCCCAGGCCCCACTCCAATATCGTTTTATAGTGGATATCGCTTCCAGTGTGAGTTGAATGGTATTACAGTTTAGCAGTAACATTTCTACTTTACTTGAGGAAAGGGTTTCTAAAAGTTCATATAAGGGCGTACCATCTAAAAGATGATTTTTATCTTTCAAAATAAGACTAAGCCAAACAGGTAAGTCACAATTATTTATGGAAAATATTATGCGTGATATTTCGTGAGCATTTCCCATGGTCTCAAAAAGAATTATATCAACTTCTGATTGGTGAAACCATTGTATAACAGATTCCATGTTATTAATTAATTTAGTGTCACCTGGATATATTTCAGGAGAATAGCAATCCTCAATTGGAGCGATGCTCCCCGCAATTAATTGATTTTCGGAAACAGCCTTTTTGGCTATTGATACAGAAATCTTTAAATTCATTTCAGATTTTAATAATGCATCTTTTTTTGAAAAACCTGCTTTTTGATATGCATACGGTGTTGTTCTAAATGAGTTGGTTGTTAATACGTCGGCTCCTTTTTCTATATATTCTCGGTGAACATCATATACCTTATCTGAGCATGTTTCATTGGCAACTGCAGACCAAAGCGGAAGGGGAAGCTCAACACCCATTCTAAGCAATTCTGTGCCCATTGCTCCGTCTAAAATAAGTGGATATTTTAACATATATTTATTCCCTATTTTCATTTATGATGGAGTGTCAATTATTTCAATTCCCTGCAAAGTATTTAATACCCTTGTAATAGGGATTAGTTGATAGCTTATCATATTGGTAGCTAATTTATTAAAACTCTTTATATCTAGACATTTATTATCCATATAATCAGAAATTACCTTAAGAAAAATGTATCTGTCATTAGGAACAATTGATGTCAATATATTCCAAATTTCTAGTGCTTCCATATCAACAAGCTCGTCATATGTTTCGTTACCATCAACAACAGGATTATTTACTGTGGTCAAAGAGGCTTCATTCATATCATATTTATATAAAAGATTAGGATAAACTGTCCCACCTGTATCACCAATAATCTTATTAATAAAAAACAAATCTCCTATTTCACCTAGACTTGCACTGGCTCCGGCTACTCCTACATTAATGATAAAATCATGTTGTATTATTTTCTCCTGGGTACAATAAGTTTCCAAAGTGTTTTGTACATTTGTTTTACCAACGCCCGTTATTAATAGAGAGATGGTCTTGCTATAGTATATATATTTAGAACCTATAAACTCTTTTTTTCTTAGCTTATAGTGTTCAATAAATGGAGATGCTTCTGCTTTTAGTGCGGTAAGTATTAGGAGCTTATTTTTTTTCATTTTTATATGATAAAACTATGTACATTTTAATTTGGTGAATCAACAATTTATTAAGTATAAGATTTTGACAGAATGGGTAAGAGGTTTGTTTACTATATTGTAAGATTTCTAACACATAATTATTTTTTCAATTTTAATGCACTATTTTCAGCTTCCATAAGCATTTGAGGTAAATATTTCATTTGAGCCTTTTTTATAATCCACGCCGGAACAAGACCTCCTGGGTCTGTTAGTACTATATATGTGAGCACATTTTCCTCTCCTTTAATGGAGAGACTCCAGCTTCCAACATTTGTAGAAGCTGTTAAAATATTTTCATCTATGTGTTGCTTAAAAACTGTATTGTACCAATCTACTCTATGTTTTTTACGTACATGCTGATATTGATAAAGCCTAGGAGCCAAAAAAGGAACATCCATGACTTGCCAAGCTGTTTGAGTTGAATCCTTATTTTGATATATACCTGCCTCTGTGATATATGCACTTGGAAGTGACTCTGGATATTTTGCTACATTCCAGGCTACATCTAAAATTGTTTGGGGGTGAGCTTTTAAAATCATTTCAATTTTAAAAGCGGGGACAGAAAATCCATCAAACTGAAATTTAGATAATCTATATTTTTCTGTTTCTGTTATAGATTCCCAATCCTTTTGACTCATCATCTTTTCCCAGATATCAGGATATATTGTCTTCGATATTCCAAGCGATTCTAAAAGAAAAATGAAAATTAGATTAGTAAGTAATTTCATTATACTAAATGGGTCAATCTAGAAATTGCTTAACAATTTCGTCAGAAACGTCTTTATCTATTTTTTCGGCTAATTTCTTTAAGGCCTCTCGGGATGCTCTCTCATAATCTGTATGTGTGCCTTTT
Source organism: Fidelibacterota bacterium (assembly GCA_034408645.1). Classification (GTDB taxonomy): domain Bacteria; phylum Fidelibacterota; class Marinisomatia; order Marinisomatales; family AB-629-J13; genus AB-629-J13. Next base: position 23,465 of record DASCRE010000285.1, read on the forward strand.
ATGTCATTAAAATTGTTTGCAAATAGGATATCATCTCCGTCCTTTAAATAAATACTCATTTGCGCAAAAGCAGAAAAGAGTGAAAAGGCTTCCCCCCTTTTTTGCGTATCTATTCTTATATCCAAAATATAATTGGATTTTTTTCGATCAGTAACGAATATAGCACCCATTTTTTCTTCCAATGATTTTATAATAATAGGCGTAACCAACGGATTCATTAGTGTTTTCCCCAAACTTTTTTCATCAATGTGAAGAAATATGGATATTGGTGTCATTTCAATATCAATAAATGTAGCTGGAATATCGATACCCTTATATTCTGAAAAAAGATATTCTCCAATTCCATCCTCACCTGTGAAAGATAAAATATCGAGCTCAGCTTTTACTTGATAGTGATTCTGTATTTCAACAAAATCATGTAATATAGATTGAACATTACCAAATCTATCGGAAGTAGTTTTATCAACCAAAGAACCCCTACCTATCGTAAAACATAATAAGACAGGTAGCTCAATCAAATCAATGAGGTCTCCATTTGATGATATATAGTGAGCTTTTATTTCAAGAGAAAGAGGCAGCCCTTTAGCCAGATTTGTTCTGATATTTTTATTTAGAGGAGTTAGTACAATATTTGATAATAATACTTCAATATTTTTCCTTAAAACAAGGTCAACATGAATAACCTCATCAGGGTTGTTTGGATCTTTTATAAGCAACAATTGGTCCTGGAAGGGAATGAGATGTTTCAATCCAGAAAAAAAATATTTAAGGGAGGTCACTGGATTCATATAAAGGTGTTTTATTCCTTCTTGCAAATTATTAGATGAAGCTACCAAAGCTTTTGATATTTTCCTGTTTAAATTATCTTTATAGACAGCTTTAGAAAGCCTGTTGTATACATAATAATAGTCATCATCTTCCCACTCGCCTATATGTTCAACCCCCTCCAAACTTAGTGTTGTACGAGCGGAGTAAATCATTTCATAACTGTTTTCTATAGAAAATATATTTTTTGATCCCTTCCTCTCTATTTCCTTTACTTTGTTGATACTTGTTGCATCAATATCCATTTTGATTGCCTGGGCAATCGAACTTAGAGAGTAGGCTCTTGCCTGTCCAATATATTCTTCTGCTTTTCCTAATTTGGAGACTTTTGAAAAACCGTGAATAAATTCGAAATTATTTCTATTAACAGGATTTAACCAAATCGGTAATTTGGATGAGCTACAGGTATTAAATAAAAAAACGCCGGCCAGGAGGAATACCCCAGCCGGTGTCTTTTGAAAAATATTTATCATTTATCGCTAAATTTTACAGAGATTCACATACCTTTTCTTTTCCTGTATGATTCTACCTTTTGTTCCATTTCTTCATACAATTCTGATGCACGTATTGCATCATAAATTTCTTTATCAGATTTTATTCTATCTAATAGACGTTTTTGAGCTGCTCCTTCATCCCACTCAATAAGAATATAGGCACGAAAAATATCTTGGCTGTCAGAGCTCTCCTCAAGAATCTCCTTTTTCATAATATCATAGTCATTTATAGATGTTGATATTATTTGCTCCTGCGTTTGAGAAAATCGATCTAACATATCGGAATCTGAGCTGACACCCGTCTCTTCCCTGACGCGTTTTAACAAGGCATTCATTTCAGAGTCCATTGCGCCAGCCAATTGAGTAGCTGCATCTTGGGTGGCCTTATTCACAGCAAGTTGCAAATCTCTGCTAGTGGCAGTTGCACCGGCATATCTAAAGCCCTCTTTTTTAGGTGTGTTTATATACCAATCCGGTATATTTTTCATAACTCTTCTTGTAGGCTCTGGGGACAGATTTGGCCCCTTACTTGAGCCACAACTTGAAAGAAATAAAGTGATAAAAATAACTATGAGGCTATTTATTTTTCTCATGGGTAATCTCCTGGTCGTTTAGTCTTTAATACCTTTTTTGCAAAATAGTTCCATGTAACAATATATCAATATATCACAGCACTATAAAATATAGACTAAAATCATATTTAAATAATATAAATAAAAAAGGGCAAAAATGCCCTTTTTTATAATTTTATCGGATATTAGAATTAGCCAACTTTACCTTTTGTCCCACCTTTTCCTGTTTTACCTTTACCTTTTGGCGAAGCCTTTTTCCCTTCATTGGGTTGTGGAATGTCCGTTTTCTTAGGACCTGATTTCACACATTTAGAAGCTTGACCAAGAATTCGTTTTTTATCCAATGATGACAGTGACTTTCCTTTTTGCCATTTGTCATATGATTTTCCAAATCCATACTTTTTTTGATACCAGCTGGCTTTATTTTTCTGGTCATCGAGACATGTTTTAAAATCTGTATCTGAATCAAAAGATTCACCATTTTTGTATTTTGCCTCTTTTACCATGGGACTAACTACACCCTGTTGATATTTATCTTTTTTACCTTTACTAGTTTTTACTTTTACATTACTTGACTTGAACTTACTTTTGTCAATCTTTTTTGTTTTTTTCGGTTTGCTTTTTTCAATGGAATTCTGTCCCTTACTCTGTGCGTCTACCACAGATGTGGACATAAAAAAAGCAATCACAACAATCAAAACACGTGTTATTAATTTCATTTTATTTCCTTTTTATTTAATTAATTAAAATGGCCTTCTACCAATATTGATATATATTTTGAGAAAATTTGCGAAATATTTTATTCGTACACAGATATTTCTTCTTTTAATTGACGAATACCCTTTAAAAATTTCTTATCAAATGCGTTATTATAGTCATTTATTTCGTAGAAATATTGTGCAATTTCGTTGTCCATTACATGAGTATCTATTTTAAGTACTTCAGGAGAGGGAAATACTATTTCCAATCCTGCATTGAATTGACTGATATTATGAACAATATTTGGATTCATCTCTAACACTCTCCTCAATACTAAAATTTCATATAGTCTGCGTTCATGTTTTGTTTTATAAAGCATTACAGCATTTCCATTAATATTATCATTGATATCTTTTAAATGCATTTTATAGTGTCTCTCATCCAAGTTTACTTCAGAAATAGAGGCCACTGGACGACGTAAATGATCTTCGTCTATTATTTCGTCATCATTTTCAAATGTAAATACCAAAGCCGTTTTATTTTTTGAATTAAGAAATTTTTCATATGTAGGTTTGAAACCTTTAACGTATACGTTACCAGCACCATCACTATCATTGGTGAAATAAATAACCTTAGATGGATCTATGTATTTATAATATTCAACCCTTTCTACAAGATTATACAACATACGACGAATGAGCACCTCTTCTCCTGGCAATGAACCAGATACAATATTGTTAAAATCAACCCGCATTGTTGCATCAGGATTATTTTTTTGAACATAATCAATGTCTGATAATATGTCCTGATAAATTGGTGTTTTCAAAACAAATCCTAGGTCAAAAACATCAGGATTTTGGATTCGATAACTGTTTTGAAAAAGCATGTTTCCTAGAGACTGAAATATATCGCGATCTTTTGGAATTATACGGGTAAAATCTTTATCTGCTACATCAATAATATGTGGAGTTATAACTATGATAACTTCCTTTTTTACATCCTGTTTCACCTTATACTTGAACAATTTTCCAATTAGTGGAATAGAACTCAATATAGGTATCCTTCCCT
>DASCRE010000286.1:0-2777 GCA_034408645.1 Fidelibacterota bacterium
TCTGAAACTTCTGTCAATGTTGCAGGATTATGGAATAAACTGTGAATCCCTCCCGTTGCTGAAGCCATTGTCCCAACGGAAGCGCTTCCATTTACACCGGTATAGGGATAATCGCTGGCAGTCTGGCCGATAAGCCAGGAAGATAATAATATTATGAAATAAATATTTAAATGTGTTTTCAATTTGATCTCACACCAACAACAACCGGCGCATAATCATTAAATGATTTTCCCGAACGGAATTGATTTGCTTCAATATGCATGATATAGGTCCCGGGAGAAACAATCTGCCCTAAATGATCTCTGCCATCCCATTCAGAATTATCTGTGTCCCGCATAACAGAACCACCATCTTTAAAATAACTGTCCACCAAGGTAGTAACAAACCGACCTCCCAGATCGAATATCCGTACAATAACCCGTGAATCATCCGGAAAAGAATAAGAATAATCAAGGCGTTCACCCATGCTCGGTATAATAACAAAAGGAGCCGGACTGATTTTGACCTCAACAATAGAGGTGTCCTGAATAAAATTACCCTGCGGACTATACTCGCTATAATAGATTATATCATCCTCACCGGCTACCTCCAGCTGAAAGCTGCAGTTATACACACCGAGTGTACCTTCAATCAGCACATAATACTCTGTGGGATTATAGTGGTCAACATATTGGCTTATAGTCTCCGATGACATTGGATTCCACTCCCAGATAACTGCGTCAAGCTGGTATCCATTATCATCCTCAATCGTTATAATTTTAGGACCACCAGAACTGCTTTTGTCCTGATAGCTTACAACTAAACCCATCGTTGTTGTACCACTAATGGACAACCCCTCATCACAGGGAACCGTTATCTCATCTTCATATTCACTATATATCTGCTGTATGGTGAGATCAAAACATTTACCATCATCAGTGTTGGCGTCCGGATTGTAATTTGCGGCACTTTCGTTCAAACAGCCATAAACAATATGTGGACTCAAAATAACTTGCCAGGATTCTGAAAGATTTTCGCTGGTTTCATTGTGCCCTGTGATTCCATTTCCACCTGTTGTATTTTCTCCAATCTCTTCAGCACTAATCCTCACGTAGGTTGAATCCTCACCATGGGCATAAATGAAACTCTGTTCCTCAACAGGAGTATCCGGGTTGTAACCTTCCGCACCTGTTTTATCAACTGAATTAGAATTATCACCCCACAAAAAGTAGTCAACATCTCTAACTACTTCAGTTGAACCGTCCCATTGAAATAAAATTAAACATTCCTGGTCATCGTGCAGTAAAGGAATGCTCTGGAAATTTGATCCATAAGAAATTGTAGTCTCTCCTTCTTCGGCATCCAGCATATCCTCAAACAGGGATAGATCTGGTGAAAAGGAATATACTTCTTCAAACATCTCCTTTGTATGAAGGCTTAAAAAAAGTGTGTCCCCAGAACCGATGGTCGTATTCTCCGGGAAACGAGCTATAAAATCTAGACTTGAACCGCTCCAATAATCTGAGCCAGAGGGTAAATTGTAATAATATTTGTCACCGGAGGTGTCTACCGCATCGGTAATATAATAATCCGATAGGTCCACTATTGCAGATGTGGGATTTACAATTGCCACCATTTCAGCTTTGGTCGGAGTGATCACTATACGGTTAAAGAGTAAATGATCAGCAGTTCCGGCAGTCAGAGACAGAGGAAGAAGTATGGTGAATATTTTTTTCAGATCTATATTTTATTTATAATTTTGTTATAAAGAGACACAGCACTGATAGTACCATGTTTTACTAATTTTTATTTCATCAGTATCATCTTTTTCACAGCATAGTAGTCACCTGCTGTGATCGTGTAGATATACACCCCACTTGAAACAGGGTAGCCATGTATATCAGTACTGTTCCACGTGGCGTTGTGATATCCGGCAGTATTTAATTCGTTTACAAGATCCACTATCTTTTGTCCCATAACATTGTAAACACTGACGGTCACAAATCTTTCCTCCGGGATCGCGTAATTAATTGAGGTCACCGGATTAAATGGATTAGGGAAATTCTGGAAAAGTGTGAAAGTTTCGGGAATGGGTTCTCTCTTTTGCAACAAAAAACGGTTGCTGAAATTATTTAAAATAGTTTCACCTGTTCCTTTCAGAGATGTTTTATTACCAGACTCGTCGACTAAATCCCAATCCTCATCTGTCTTTATAGACCAATACAATGAAAGGTCATCTTCGGTCCCGGTCACCCGAACTTGGCTGTTTCCAGATAAAATCTTTCTATCATTACCGAAACGGACATCAAAGAACCTATTTTCACCATTTAAACTGTTCGATGGAGGAAGAGGAGGCATTGAAAACATCATTAGTTCCTCATCTAGAATATCTATACCAAAATAGAGTGGCAGTCCGTTGATGGTCAACAGTGATGCATCTTCCAGGGGATTTATACTGTTAGTTTCTTTGGCCGCTACTTCAGAAGTTGAAAAAATCACCTCTCCAGCACTGCTTGCGTTTAACCAGTATCCTGAACCTGGCTGTATGTCAGATGTAGATACATATGTTCCATTAAATCCATAAAGAGTACCCGGAACAATTATATCATCAGGGTCTATAGCATTACTAATGTTGACACTTTCTGAAGGACCAGAAATTAGATTCCACCCTGCTGAAAGAGGAACTACCAGTGTGTTTATGGGTTGACCAGTTATGGATTGGGTCCCCTCACTATCAAAATAAAGCCAGTAACCGTCACCGGGGTTGAATTCAGTCTCACTCGTGTATGTTTCATTAA
>DASCRE010000287.1:0-3369 GCA_034408645.1 Fidelibacterota bacterium
GCTGACTGAACAAACATGCGCATACAGTCAATTTCAGAAATAATTCCTAGCAATTGACCATCATTGCCAATAACTGGTGCACCAGAAATATGATTTAAAATCAATGATTCAATTGTGCTTAATACCTGATCCTCAGGAAAAAATGTTATCAATTGTGTTGTCATAATATTAGAAGCATTCATTATTTTTTTCATCTTAACTTTCCTTATCTACATAATAATTGAGTCGGCCTGCAATCTCCCCCCATCAATTTTTTTTTAAAAAGAGATGGGAAATTTTGTTTTAAATCGGGATAAATAGTCTAATCCCTTATACAACGTACAGAAAACCCATATTTCTTATCACCGTATTCCCGGGTGATAAGTGAGTTATAGTCACTCAGTCTCCGTTCCCAGGCTTTGTAATTATCTTTTGCTGTAGATGACCAAAAGTAGCCCTGGTTGTCCATTCCTGAGTAATCAAGACCTCCGTCGCAGCAACTGCGCTCACCACCTGGCAGTGCAGTGAATCCGCTTTCATTAGTCCCATTCCAATTTACATTGTCTTTTATCCTTAATCCTGCGTATTCCCATCCACCTAAATAGTTAGTTAATGCTGTATATTCTTCATCTGTTGGTACGTGCCAGTCCTCAGGACAAACTCCTCTTTCATCATCTACTGCATACCAATTAAAAAGATTGCCATATACATCTGCATTGCTTTCATTGCCACCATAAACTGCATAAGCTCCTGTTTCTGTTTCATTTAAGTGAGTCCATTCTGTACTACTGTATCCTGTGGGTATCTCATCTCCATTTCTGTAATGAGTGACTTTAAGATTTTCTTTCATCCATATTTGTCCACCAATTAGAATGGTTTCGTATTGGGTACCATCATTATCTATACAAATATAACAATAATCTTCATCAAATCCAGTTGAGCCACCTACGCATCCACATTCATTCTCAAATGCAGTACCACCTTCAACACCAGCACAATCTAAAGGTAATAGGTCATCCTTCTTATCCTCACAAGCCAAGAACAACACTAATGGTATAAGTAAAAGGCCTTTCATCGGCCCAAATTTACACTTATTTGGCGTTTTCTTTAAAATCGTGACTATTTCCTCATGTTTGATGTGAGAGGTCGTAATATCTAAAACAAAAGTTGGAAATCAAAAGCCATACGAATGTGGGAGTGGATTTGAAAATTGGACATATTATTTTAAATAATCTAGATATGGACTCTGTAAATTCAAAATAGTCTTTATCATATTTTCTGCTGAATCAATATTATTATCTATAACAGACAGGGATGGACCAGACTGAATATATGCCACAACTGTGTTAGCATGAGAATTTATTCTTACTGGTTCAGAAAATGAAGATCCCTCATCAATAGATTTGGTATAGTACACATCTTTATGCCGATTACCATCATTTACCCAGACCAAGTGAAGAATACCATTTGATTCGAGAATCCATTAGGAAATTTTGGTCAATATTATCTTCCGATAGTATATGATAATTCTTCCCAAATTCAGTAGAAGGTTAAGCAGTAAGAAAAACCGCTATAAGAAAAATATATGTGCGTTTGAATTTTATTTTTTCAGAATATTGAAATATGAATTGTAAAATGATATGATTAATTACTTCAAAAAAGTAATTTTTTTCATTTGGTGACTAAAAAGACCTTGGATATTCAAGAAATACTCTCCTGATGGAACTGAATAACCATTAACCAGTTTCCCATCCCATATAAAATTATGTTTTCCCTCAATTAAAATTCCATCATTTAGAGTTTGAATCCATTGCCCATTTAGATTATAAATCGAAACTAAAACATGTGAAGATTCTGCTAAATCAAATTCTATCTTAATTTGGGAGTTAAATGGGTTTGGAAAAGTGGAAATGTTTTGTATATAATTTGAATTTCCATTTTCTGGTTGTAGTGTGTTAATCGCTTTTTGATCTGGATCAATATCTAAAATAATATTAAAAATTCCTGTAAGGCCATTTTCCGTTTCATTGAGAGGAATTATTCTATCTACAGCGCCTGGGTCAGATGAACCAGCATCTTCATCTAAATAATCATCTCCTTCAAAATAGAGCTGAGTTACAATGGGGTCTCCTGCTGGTGGAGTTATCATAAAATGAATGTGACTGGGACGGAATCGATCTAACCCTAATGGATAAGGTCCAGGCTTAATTGTTTCAATGAAATATTGTCCATAAGGACCAGATAGGACCCTACCACGGAGATTTAATTCATCATTTTCAGGATTACCAGTTTCGCAGGCTTGAAATACAGAATAGCATCCGTCATTATTAGCTTGCCAGGCATCAATGACCACATTTGGAATGGGAGTTTCACAATCATTAGCTGTGACCACTCCCATTAGGATCAGACGAATTCCAGGTTCATTTTGTGTCGTAAGAAAACTTCGGAAAGGAGAAGATGGTTCCCAATAGGGACCTAGTCCCATTACATCAGCTGTGGATGGATCACAGGTCAATCCCTCCAATCGTTTTGGAATAACCAATCCCGCTGCGGTAATTCCACTTAATTGCAAAAATCGTCTGCGTGATATCATTTTAACATAAGATATATTATATCTGCTAATGTTGCGGAGAGGGAGAGATTCGAACTCTCGAACCGGGTTATCCCCAGTTACTCACTTAGCAGGCGAGCGCCTTCAGCCAGCTCGGCCACCTCTCCAAAATATTTAACCGATTAAAACAGGTCGAGAAATTACCTCAGAGTTTTTCGTTATCAAAGCAGTTGGTGTCCACAGAACGGAAATATGGTGTTTACTCTTTAACTATTGAATAACTTCATTATTATTCATCTAAATAAAACGTTAAAGAGTTAACCAGGGATTGCAATCCATCTCCTGATATTGAAGATATTTTATCATAATCTGGTAAAGCCTTTTGATCCTCGTGTGCTATCGTATCACTTTTTGTCAAAACAATAATTCTTGGTTTTTTCAAAATATCCAAATTATAATTTTCAATTTCTTTAATGAGAATATTTAGAGATTCATTTGGGTCCGTATCATTAACATCAATGAGAAATAAAAGTACTCTGGTCCTCTCTATGTGTTTTAAAAATTGATGACCGAGCCCTTTTCCTGATCCTGCACCTTCAATTAACCCGGGGATATCTGCCATTACAAATGATTTGTATTCGCTGAATTTTACCAATCCCAAATTAGGATTGATTGTTGTAAATGGGTAATTACCAATTTTTGGATTTGCATTGGATAATACCGACAAAAGAGTAGATTTACCTGAATTCGGCAGCCCGACCAGACCTACATCTGCAAGTAATTTTAATTCAATTTGAAAAATACCTTTATCTCCATTTTTCCCCGGTTGTGCTTTTCGG
>DASCRE010000288.1:0-5924 GCA_034408645.1 Fidelibacterota bacterium
GCCTCTCCAATCTGTCCACCACCGATCCCTGCAATCCGTTTGCCATTCATTTCCACTTCATGACTGCCCTTTAATTCTACCTTTACATCAAAAAAATGTTTGAGCATATTCACCACAGGGGTAAGCATCTGTTCGTAAATCTTTTTTGAACCCCTTGGAACACGACTTTGATGAAAAACACATTGATAAAACAACTGGTTCGAGTCAATATAAGTCCCGCCGCCGCCAACTTTCCTGCGTAAAATGGGTATCTCCTTTTCTGTACAAACTTTTCTATCGAAAACATGATCCATCCTCTGGTGATAGCCCAGACAAACATAGGTATCCGACGGCTGGGAAATGATAATGGTGTCTGGTGTATCTTCTGTCATGAGTTCTGCAACGGTGTGATAAATAGCTTGCGTTTGCCAGCCCGGAATACGACCCATGTGTATTAATCGAATAAATTTGGAATTTTCAACCAATATCAATTCTCCAGGTTACCATTCAACTGCATTTGTTTCCGTATGACACTCAACTCATCACCAGTAGGTCTAAACGGATAATCTCTGTATTCTTCCCCCGGACGATAGGAACCATAAGGACGATTGCACGCCATAACGCCATCCCTGTCCGGGCAACCATTTGTCATGAATGGCAGTCCTTCCTCAATGGTGTTTCGAATTAATGTATCATCCGATCCAATGGCTGAAATAAATCCATTTCCATCAAACTTAATGGCCTCATGATTCAGACCTTTCTCTTCAATGAGATATTTGGCTAATTGTACTCGGCGGTGTCGTTTAATCGGTTGCCTTGGAGCATTCTCCATCACAGTTCCCGGCTCAGGATTAAATGAAAAAAGGTAGCACGCAATTTTTTCTGAGTGACAGTTGGAAAACATTTTTATTAGATCTCTATCCGTTTCACCAAGACCGATAATAATATGACAATTCACTTTGAAGGGGCCATATATATCCCTGGCCATGTGTACAATTTCCCAGTGATAGTCCCAGTCGTGTGGGCCCCTTGCACCTTTCCCTCGAGTATTATAAAATATTTCTTCTGTTGCAGCATCCATCCCGATACCAATGATATCTGCGCCTGCTTTCTGAATTTCTATTAGAATATTTTTATCTAGCAGTGTTGCCATTGCGAGCGCAGAAATAGGGACCTCCTGTGCTTGTTTTCTAATTCGTCGGGTCATATCTAATAGATCATCGTTAGCTCTATGATCCTGTACCTGTGCTATACATATCCGACCAACTGTACTCTCCGCTTCCGTTTCAGCAATCTTTTCTGCAATCAAATCTGTGGGAAAAAGGGGCCAATCCACGCGAATAAAACTGTTCTCTTCCGCCAGTCCTGGCCGTTCACGGGCTAACCCACAGTAGCTGCAATTGGCAAAACAGCCCTCGGGATAATTTTGAAGCAGATTAATGCACCCACAGCCGCAGCCATGAATCCTGCCTGGTTTGAGTCCAAGTTCAATAGCAGCCGCCATACTAATTCGGACAAAGTCGGGACTGATATTCAGCATTTCCGATTGTTCCTGTGATGATAATTTTAATATTTCAGCGTTCATAATTATCCTTTACCATGTTACTCCGCAACAGGCATTAATGAATGACGGTTTCAACCCTTTTTTGCTGGCGTACGCCACAATCCCTTCCGATGGAAAAGCTATGCCATTTAATCCTGCATTGATGGCCATTTGATCAATTTCAATTTTCATTGATCCCAATGGTCGGGCACAACCTAATAATATGGATGTCTTTGGAAGAGCGAGCCGAGCTGTTTCAAAAAAAACACCAATATCATTTAGAGATGGTGGCAAAACACCCTCCATGCCTGTTCCTGTGAGCGGAAGTAAAATCACAAGCACCAGTGCCTTGAGTGGATATTTTTTGATCATCTCCAGCGCTGCCCACTCTCCTTTCATTTTCCCAAAATAATGCCCCAAAATAATATGGGGAATTGCCGGGATGCCATGTCTCTCCAATCGTTCAAGCACTGCTTCATAAACTGCTGGTGTAGCATCCAGATGATATACATCTGTAATCGTTTCCTGATCACCAATGATGTCCAGCATAACACCATCCACACCCACTCCTGCCAAGGCCTGGCAAGTTTCTTCGTTCGGTAAACCGGGATGAACACGGATTACCATCCCCAGTTCATTGCGAATCCGTTTCATATCATTGATATGCGGTAACAATGGAACCTGGTTTTGGATATTGCTTCCGCCTGAAACCAGGATGCCCTTCGCTCCATTTTCCTGCAAACTTTTTGCCATATTGAACAACCCACCAACATAGGATGGTAAATCCAGCATATTGTCCAACATTTTGGTATTGCAGTGCTCGCAGTTCAATGCGCAATGATTCCCAGTAACGCTGATGGATACAAATTCTTTCATTGAACCTGAAAATTCCGAAGTAGTATGGGGCTTGAGTCCAGGACCGTAAAAGGTGATTTTATCCGAAAAATTTTCTTTTCGAATGTCAAAGGGGGGGGGCAAGGATACATTCATTGATTCAACAGCATTTTCAGGCATATACTCCTCTCGGTGAAACAAAACAACCATAAGGGTCCGATGAAGTTTTTCGTGCCATTATTTCAGCTTTTTGAATGGCTAATGTCATTGCCTTGAGTATAGATTCCATGGGCAGATTTTCCAAATCACCAGACCATCGTTTATACACTTGAATTAATGTGTCTTTGATTGATTTCTCTTGGCTTGAATGCCAGCGCAGGCTTTGCTCCAAATCAGCAATAGCGTGTTCAGATGTAAAAAAGTCTCCACCGATATAAGCTGACTTAATCATTTTTCCCGCAAGAACAATCCGCACATCTAACAATCCGTCATCCGTTTTAATGATAGATTTTCCCATTGAATCCAAGACATCAGTGGTTTGGAATATCCAATTTGTATCCATGTATTTATCTTTTTCTAATTGACGAATTTCATCTATCTCTTCATTGGAAAAATCACCTAATTGTATATTTGTATCAAAAGCTGTTTTGTAACCATTAAGAATAATCCTGCGCACTTCATTTATTCTTAAACTTTGTGCAAGTCTGGAGCTTTCGCAAAGTTCTCGGCGAATTGTTGTTGTTCGTTCCGAAACTGTTGCAATTTCTTTATCAGATATTTTTTCAAAGGGTGTTTTCAACACGTTCAACATAAACGGCACATCCAATCCCACTAACAGCGACCCATGAAACAACAGTCCTCCGGTGGATGTTTTGTGCAATCCCAATCCGGCAATTTTTTTTCCATTCACTTCCAAATCATTCTTCCGGCGAAACTCGACTTGGATATCCAATGATGCTAACCCTGAAATAATTCCTTGTGAAAATTGAGCCATGCGTTCACGAACACTTGCGTATGTTTCACCAGATTTTTCAGGAATGACCAATGCCACACCCAATTGGTCTTCCCCCATAATGATGGCTCCGCCACCGGTGGGACGACGATTAACAGGTATCTTGTTTTCAACGCAATAATTCAAATTTAATTCAGTCTCAATAGTCTGGAATCGTCCCACTAAGGCACAGGGTTTGTAAGTATATAAACGAAGTGTGGGTTGAGATGTGCCTGCACCAGCATGATTTGCCAAGACCTCATCAGCCGCCAATCCTGCAGATGCGCTTACATCATCATTTTTTATATACCGCCAAGTGTTCAATCCAGGATACCCTTCGTCTCAAATCGTTCAATTTCTGCTTCGATCCATGGTGCCAAATTATCGCCAGAAACCATGGATACAGATTCTTCTTCCCAGTTTGTAGGTTTGATTTTCACCAGCCAACCTTTATCATAGTGTTGTTCATTGACCAACAGTGGATTCTGCAGAACGGCATCGTTTTTCTCAATCACGATCCCGGAGACAGGTGCACAGAGTTCACCGGTCATTTTTGCAGCTTCCATGGAACCCATGGGCTTGCCCATTTCTACAGGTGTTCCCACACCCGGTAAAGTCAAATAAACCAGTTCCCCAAGCGAATCCAACCCCAGCTCATCCATGCCTACTGTTACGTGACCAGATTCATCTTTTTCCATCCAAAGATGATTTGAGTTATAAAAACGGTCACTCTTAAAATCATATTGTTTTTTCATAGGTTCAATTATTCAGTCTGGGTTTCTGAGGGTTCTGCTGCGGGTAGATCCATGGCCTCCAGAACAAAATCAATAATATCTTTCACCGCCATATTATTTTCATTGCCGGATGTTTTGGCAGCATCGGAGTACATTGTCATATCTTTTGGACAAGCAACTGTAAAATTATTGACACCTACAGAGACAGCTTCTTCAATTCTATTTTCGCTGGGGCGCTGTGTCATATCATCATGATCCTGCAGCCAAATTTGTCCACCACCGGCTCCACAACAGAAACTGTTTTCCTTGTTACGAGGCATTTCCACTAATTCAACCCCGCAGAGCTTCATCACTTCCCGCGGGTCATCATAAATGCCGTTATAGCGCCCCAAATAGCATGGGTCGTGATAGGTGGCAGTGATATTTAAATTTTTATTTAGTGTTATGTCACCGGTTTTAATGAGCTCAAGCAACAGCGTTGAATAATGTTTCACTGGAAAATTTCCGTTCTTTTCAGGATATTCATTTTTGAGCGTATTGTATGTATGGGGGTCTGTCGTAAATATTTCTTTAAAATCGCACTTTTCGATAGTTTCAATATTCTGTTCCGCTAACACTTCAAAGAGTCCTTCTTCTCCCACACGGCGCACATCGTTTCCGGCTGATTTTTCTTTTTTCCCCATGATACCAAAATCTACACCGGCAGTCCGCAACACCTGCGCCACCTTTCGCGTGGTATCCTGACAATTTTTATTAAAACTGGCAAAGTCACCCACATACCAGAGATATTTCACGGATTCTTTTGTTGCATCCTTGAGTTTAAAATCTAATGATTTAGACCATTTTGACCGACGGCGGGCAGACTCATTGAATGAGTTCCCTTGCTCATCCAAACTCCGTAATACATCGGCTAATTCGTCCGGCATTTTTGTATCAAACACCTGTTGCCGTCGCATCTCCAAAATATCTATCATGGGTTCATTTCCAACGGGACATACTTGAACGCAGGCATAACATGTGGTACATGACCACACTGCATCTTCAGAAATGGCATAATCCAATAAGGCTGTATCAGCAGCACCATTAAAAAGTGAGTCACCCTGTTCATTGATGAAATAGCGTTTATTGATCTCCATAGCAGATGGACTTAACGGTGTCCCGCTTTCGTGAGCAGGGCATACTTCGTGGCAACGGGTACACATAATACAGGCCCAGGAATCCAGAACCTGTGGCCATGGCAAATCGGACAACGTTTTTGCTCCCGGTGAAACCGGGTTAGATACCCCATCCATGGCACCACGATGTGTTTTACGACCTAACGCAAGGTTAACCGGAGCCAAAATGAGATGGATGTGTTTTGTCCTAGGAAAGTAGGGAATGAATAGCACAATAAGTCCCATGGCCAGCCACCAAGTCACATGGATACCTGTTTCCAGAGCTGCGGGGGACCAGTCAGAAAAAAGTCTAGAGATAATGCTTGCAGTGGGCAGCCATCTATATGTATCACCATTATCCGCTATATGCATGGCGGTTCCCAACCACCTTGAACCCACATGGACCAGTATAAAAATCCCTACAATAAGCGAATCTTTTTTAAGTCCGCCTGCGCTCACACCCGGATGCAATTTTACATTTGCATTGAATTCCATAACCTTGGGTTTTTTAACAAACCGCCGGTACAAAAAGAAAACCATCCCTACCAATACCAGTACGCTGAAAATATCAGCAAACAAATTGAATAAGTTTGCCAGAATATGATCGCTCCCAAGTGTGGTCCAACCATCCACATATGCTTCCAAAATATCATTCACATTTACCAGCAGATAAAAACTGAAGGCATAGA
>DASCRE010000289.1:0-22594 GCA_034408645.1 Fidelibacterota bacterium
CAAGTTGTACAAAACATAGGTCTGGATCGGAATCATATTCAGCTTGAATAAAGTTTTTTATTCCAGTGGAGTTGGATCCCATTTCATATACATCGTACAGATCGGTCTTGATACCCTTTTGATTCTTCCAATCCACATACGGTTGTACCGCATCCATAAAATCTCCATATGCAATAACGATCATCCGCCCCCGTTCCTCAACAGTATCATACCGAGTCCTATCATAATTGATGAAATGTTCAGAATATAATTGAGTAAAATGTTTATTGACTACCTCATTTTGACGGGTTTTAACATTTTGGTCATCCACACCATTTTCCGTGATTTCAACTAAAATTTTTGTATAGACTCTCAGTGTATTGGAAACGGGATTGTATCGGAAAGGATAAACTGTAACCGTCATCCCCCGAATATCTCTCATTACATATGGATCACTCAATTGAGCAAGAGTTCTCGGATAGAGTGCATTGGTTTTATACACATCGGAAAATATATAAGGAATTGTTTCTGGATTAATATCTCTGGTGATACTTCCCTTTGATGGTGCCACAGTCAACTCAAATTCAGTATATTCTGTTTCAAGAATTTTTAGCTTCATTTTGGCATTGTCCGGGATAACAATACTGCGCACCATCTTAGGCAACTGAGGGTTCCCCTTTTCAAGGAGTGTGGGTTCTCCATGAAAATTTAAATGATAATACTTTTCCCCCTCAATTATGACAGATGATTTTGTGAAATCTCCTCCGTTAAATTCCAAAATGGTGCTACCTATATTTGAAGATACAAGTAGAACCCCAGGGCTGTTATTGTTGATTATTACCTTTTCTTCAGCAAACAAAAATGGGATGCTTAATACAAGTAAAAAAATATTTTTCATGTTAAAATCTTCACCATAAAATTATTGTTCAATAATTAGACAATTTACAGGGGGAAACCATTCCTTAAAAGAAGATTTTAATTTATCTGAAAAAAAATTTTATTGTTGAAAGACCAATTAATTAGTTTTGAAAAGGAACTATGTATTACCCATGAATTTCATGGACATTGAGAAGATGGATTAAAATCCTTTTTGGTGGTCTATTCTAAAAACATCAATTTTTGGATTTGTGAAATACTACCTGCATCCATTTTAAGAAAATACACTCCGCTTGAAAAGCCATCTGTATTCCACTGTACGGTATGATTTCCAATAGGGAGTTTTTCATCTAGAATCCTTGCTGTCAGTTTACCGGTAATGTCATATATTTGTAGAGAAATAATATGCTGATCATCTACCACCGAAAAAGGTATAGTTGTCGTGGAGTTAAAGGGGTTTGGATAGGCGGGGCTCAAGGAAAAGATAAGAGGAGAAACAGAAGAAGCAGATTTTCTTAACAGGAACGTTTCTGAATCACTATTCAACTCCAAAGCCTTTACCCCCCAACATGTTACAACGTTACTACTTTCGTCAACTATTTCCCATCTTTCCCCATCCTTAATATCACACTCTATCACCAAAGTTTGTTCACCACCCATTACCTCAATTACACAGTCATCCGCTCCGCAAAATTTAGTTTCACCGGAAAAACGAATGTCGAAGGCTCCAGTGGGGGGTTTAGGGGGTAGGGTGAAACTCAACATATCTTCACTGGCTACATCAGTGCCAAAATAAAGAGATTGGCTTCCAATGGTAATTTGATGTGCGTTTTTCATTTTGTATGAGGATGCATTAGTACTTCCTGAAAAAAAAATTGTCAAAAGAAATTTCTCCTGATCCTGAGCTCCTCAACCAATAACCGTTTCCCGGAATCAGTTCATCCACATTCACATATCCGCCATCAAATTCATATATTGTCCCAGGAATAATCAGGTTTTGAGGATCATAAATAGCTGTGGTAACAATGGAAAAAGAAGGTCCTGAGATTAAGTTCCAATTCGCATTTAAAGATACAGCTAGCCCAGAGGTAGGTTCCCCTGTGATCTGTGTCATTCCCGACTCTGAAAATCTTAGCCAATATCCTGTTCCAGCTGTTAATTCATTTTCTTGAACATATCCACCAGAAAAAGAATACAATGTCCCATCAACAGACTCAGGAAATAGAATCATATGATTTGAATTTTCAACAAATAAAGGGAGCCCCACCATATTCCAGTCAGCGGAGTAGTCCACTGTTAAGGTCATTTCATTGTTCTGATCAAAATAATCCAATCCATATTTCTGGCCGCGCGCAATCATATGGTCAAAACCCGGATGGTCATAGCTCCATTGAATTTCCCCCGATGGATCAATCTCAAAAATATAGGCATCATCCGCTTCGGTAATGAGTGTGTTCCCATTGGGCTGTCGAAATGCTCCGCTTTGTACATCAGATTGCAAACTGTTTCCCGGAGCATAGGTCCAAACAGGATTTTCCGGACCGAAAGGCTCGCTAGGAAAAATATCGTACGTCCCATCTGAATTCAGTGGTGGCACAAACTCCAAAACAGCCGAAGCGTTGTTTGTGTGACCGTTGTTAAATAAAATAAAATTACCTTCACCAGGATATCCTAACGGGATCCAGTTAACTCCATGCTGTGCATCTAAAATGTGATCAGAATTATTACCCCTGTCATAATTTTGAGGGTTTCCCCATCTATATAAAAAATCACCTCCCATTCCTGAATCCCCTCCAACATGACCACTCGCCTCTTCCGTGGTTGTGCTGTGGTCAATAATAAATATTTCATCCTGGTGACGGGAAGAGAAAACAATGTGATCTAGTTCAGCATTGTAAGCAATGGCATTAACATGCATCCAATCAGCATTTGCTCCTCCCGGTCCGCCACTACTGCCGACACTCCCATTATTGATATCAAATAATTCAGGATGCTCAGAAATCGTAACATAATTTGGATAGCTGGAACTGATGTTCTGGCACAAATGATCCCATAGGTGCCACTCCCAAACAATATTTCCTGTCTCCGGGTCCAGCTCCAAAATAGCTTCAGACCACATCTCATTCAGGGGATTATCGATGCTTTGCCTCCCCATAGAATATGCTTCTGTGTCTGTCTTCCTTTCCCACACAATGATAAGGACATGCCCATTTGGCAGTGGCTCTACATCATGATGGTGCTGATAGATGTTGTTAGCAAATTGATAGTCCCACAAAGTTGCCCCATCCCAGGTCAGTTTACTGATTCCACCACCGACACCGCCGGAATTCATGGAAGGATTGGGGACACGGTAAGGATAAATAATAGTACTATCGGGGAAAAGATAAGGCATGCTAGCACAATTTCTAACGTGGGACCATGTGTGAACCTCATTATCGTTGTGATCCAAAAGATATGTGGTATTATCGCCGCCGCCTGGTCCACCTGCACCAGGAGTAAATATTACATAGCCCGGTGACACCTCTGCACTGAGCAGAGTGAGAGATAATTGTAAAAGGATAAAAGTGCTTTTAAAATTCATATTTTTCCCTTGTAGTTTAAAAAGTAATTTAAATATATCTATTCTAATGCAATTAGACATAACACATCTATGTTTTATTTCCAATTAATGTATGGCTGATGGGAATAAATAGTTTATTCATTTTTTTTGTTTTAGATACAAAACAGATAAAAAAGTTAACTTTTTTCTTTGTAATCACTCAAAATAATTTACATTCAGAAAATAGTATACTGTGACCATCTCAATTATTAAAAGAATTATTACCGTTTATATAACCCTTGGTAAAACTTTTGGTTCATGGATAGGCCCTATTACTTCCGGTATACTAATAGGCATATTACGGTTAATTGTCGGTATAGGTATGGCTCTTGATAATTTATTTTGGCCTTCTCTTTTTAAAAGAAAATTAACAAATCCATTGGTGATTGTTGGCAACCCAAGATCCGGAACAACTTTCCTCCATCGTTTTCTGGTGAGCAATAAAATCGCTGGCGGTGCTGAGCTATGGCAATTACTATATCCTTCGCTCACACTTCAAAAACTCATTAAACCTCTATTGCCTGTTTTAGAACGTATCAGTCCTACCAGACATCACTCAACTGCAGCACACAAAACCAGCCTCCAATCTGTGGAAACAGACGATGCCTCAGTTTTATTTCGATATTTAGACGGGTTTTTCCTTTATGGTTTTATCTTGTCATGGGCTGACGATGATATTTTCCACTGGTTTGATCCCCACAAACGTGATACATCAAAAAGGGATTTTAATTGGCTTTCCGCCATCTGGAATCGGGTACTTATTTCGTCAAAACAAGAAAGGATTATAGGGAAACTGTTCTCCCTCAGCGCAAATACACCCAAATTTCAAAGTCGATTCCCTGATGCAAAAATTCTCTACATGGTTCGCGATCCGTTGAGTGTTATACCGTCCGGATTAAGCTTGGTAACCGGTGTCCTGGATAAAAGATTCGGATTTTGGTCTTTACCAGACGAAATGAGGACTCGCTATATTCAACGGTTATATAAAGCACTAGTAGAGCTGCTTAAGAGATTTCACGATGACTGGATAAATGATAGAATAGATAGGGACAAGGTAATGATTATACCTTTTGACCGGATGATGAATAATTTTGAAGAATTGATGACAGATATAATGAAATTTATAGAATTTGAATCGGATGAAACATTGTTAAATTCCATCCAGGAAACGGCAGAAAGCCAGCGTAATTTCAAGAGCAAACATACATATGATCTCGAAAAATTTGGACTATCTTCAGAGCAGATAAAATCTGATTGCTCCTTCATCTATAATACCTTTTTAAATCAACAATAAATTTGTTTTGAAACTTAAATTTATATCATCAGTTTTATGTATCATCCTAAGCTATGGTTTTGCAGACCGTTTAGTTGTTCCAGATCATTTGCATGACTGGAATGTTCTTCAAGATTCGGATGTGTGGGTAGGCTGGACAATTAAAGATGATATTCAATGGTGTCGCTCAGAAAAAATACTACCATTTGAAATGGAACATATTAGTCACATCATTGAAGATAAAGAAAATTATCCCAATGTATTTAAACGGATCGAGGATACAGCTATTTTAGCTCCCGACATTGTACACATCACTCTGGATATGCCCTTTCCGTTTGCTGGTCGGGATTATATTGTTAAGTACGTTTCGAATAAAACAGACACCGAGAACACCTATACCTTTACCGCCTATGATGAAATAAAGGTGCCGGAGAGGAAAAATTATGTGCGGCTCATCAATGCAGGGGGAAGTTGGAGCGTTATCCCCCACGGAAATGGTAAAACGAAAGTTACCTATACCTGGAACGGAGAGTTGAGAGGTGATTTCCCTGATTGGGCACTGGAAAGGGCCTGGAAGGTTCAAGGAACTGAGGTGTTAAACTGGCTCTATGAAGCACTAAAATAATGTGAGGGTATTCATGTTGCATTTAAGAAAGATAAAACTAATATTCATTTCTATATTGATCGGCTTTAGCGTGAGTCTGTGCCAAACCTCCTTTACGGGTGACCTGAATTTTTATTACTTATCTGCTCTTAATGATAATCACTTGGTTAATCTTCCATACCGAATGATAGATTTACAGATTCAGCATCAGCATGAAAACATGGAGATCTTTGGTAATTTAGCTATGGAATATTCTCCACAAAAGCATACTCATTTTTTATCGAACAGTAATCCACAGGATTTTTTATGGGATCTGCGGGAACTGTACATGGCGTGGTACACTGATTTTGGTGAAGTTCGATTAGGAAAACAAATTCACACCTGGGGCAGTGTGGATGAAAACAGCCCCATTGATGTGGTAAATGCATTTGACTATTATTATTTATTTTTTCAGGGAGCGGACAGGAAGCTTGGCTCTTATTCTGCAGCCATTGATATCTACTTTAATGATTGGAAATTGGGTGCAGTCCTATCTCCCTATCATCACACAAATAGAGTCCCAATAAACGATCCTGAGTTCCCTATCAGGCTTCCCATTGTCCCCGAGGAATATCAAATCTATCCCATTGAAAAGGTCCCCATAGAATATGGTGCTTTTATTGAATATTCTCACGACTATGGAGACATTCGCCTAAGCGGATTTAGTGGATACGATCGACTGTTCAATCTAACAGGAATCAATGATTTTACTTTTAATCCAGGAAGTTCATTTCATAAGGTTTATTTTATATTTGGTTACAGAAAAACCAATATGATAGGAGCTGGTGGGACATTGCTGTTTGAAGATTTGATATTGCGAGGAGATTATGCTTTTTTCCAAACCAAAGATCAAAATAAATCAATAACCCGAAATAATACAGACCCAGATTTAGGAGAAACTTATACGCATCTGGATTATGAATATTCCTTTTTGGAAAAGGCAGATTATTATCAAATGACCTTACAGTTCGAATATGGACTCCCTTGGGATATTACGATTGTTGGACAATATTTTAGTTATGATATCTTGAGTTACAAATCAAACGGTTCTCCTATTGATGAAGACATAGATATTCCCCAATTGGATCTATCAGCAAGTGATTTTAATCCTCGTAATTTCTTTTCTCCGGGAATGGGAACGCCCATAGCGGCCTTAATGAAAAAGGCCCTGACTCTCAGTTTAGAAAAGACCTTTTTAGAAGATCAATTAAAGGTCAGCCTGTTAGGTATGATGGATTTATACGACCCCTTGAACACAAAAAACACCAAATTATGGGGAAGTATACTTGGCCTAACTATTGAATATGATCTCGCTCAAAATCTGAAACTGATATCGGGGATGACTCAAATTACTGGAGATGACAACCACCCTGATGGAGAGCACTACCGTCTTAATCAAATGGAAGATTTTTCACATCTTCGCTTCGAATTGAAATACAGTTTCTAAAAATTCTTATTTAAGTAAAAGCCCTTTGCTAAAAATGGTTTTTTCGCCCACCACTAATTTAAATAGATAGACACCCGATGGGTGATCCTTTGAATCCCAGATAATTGATCTGGGGCCAGTATCCTGAGTCGAGTCCACCAAACGATCAATTTCTTCACCATTGATATTCAAAACGGAAAATACAACGTAGGATGGTTTCTGAAGAGTATAGCTTATGGTTGTAAGGGGATTAAAAGGATTTGGATAAGCAGGACCCATGGAAAAACTGGTAGGGGAAATGGAATTTGTCGATTTTCTTAATACAAGCGTTTGTGAGGTACCACTAAGATTCACTATCTGATTTTCAGAACACATAAACACATTTCCATATTCATCAACAATTTCCCAAATCTCACCCTTTTTTATATCACACTCGAGGGTCACTGGTTGACCGCTACCCATAACCTCAATTACACATTCATCCCATATGCACAGCTTTGTATCACTGAAAAAACGGATGTCCAGGGCGCCCGATGGTGGCTTTGGTGGAAGGCTGTAACTCAATACATTTTCTTCCAAAACGTTTTCACCAAAATAAAGAGTTTGTTTTCCAAACTTAAGAGTGTTGGTGTTTTTCGGTTCTATATCACTCAATCTTGTCGCAAACTGAGAATTAGTAGATAAAATAATTTCACCAGAATTGTTTGTTCTTACCCAATATCCTTTTCCTGGTTCCAATTGGGACACCTGGGTATAGGTGTCTTCGAAACCATAAAAGGTTCCGGGAATGATAATACCATCAGGATCGTTAACCTGAGATATATCCACAAAATCAGATATGCCCGAAATAAGATTCCAGTCCATCAAAAGATTGATTGATAATTCCTGGATAGCAGCTCCGGTGATGGCAACTGTGGCTGGTTCATCAAAGCGCAGCCAGTATCCGTTTCCATTTATTAAGTCCTGGGTTTGGATATACGTTCCGTCAAATAGAAACAATGTCCCCGGAATCGCGCTTGGGAATACAGCAGCATAGGACGGGTCCTCAACTTCTAGTGGAAGACCCACAAGGTTCCAATCTGTTTGTACATTAACCATCAGGGAATCCCCACCGCAATTTTGGACATCCTCGACCATAAAAGAATAAATAAACTGATCCAGACTGATATCTAGATGTTCACTATTAGCGATACACTCAGGCAGATCTTCGCATAGGTAATTTCCTCCGATAGCAAAATATGGGTACCAAGCTGCATCCGTTCCACTCCAGTCAATGTTGAGATCACAAATGCACTCCGGCATTGAGAAAAGTAAGTTATTAAAAAGCCATAGATAGGATAAATTATCCAAATCACAAAATGATTCTGGGATTGCTTCTATTTGATTGTATCCAAGATCAACAAAATATAAGTTAGATAAATTACCTATGGCCTCCGGTAAACTGATTAATTGGTTGTTAGAAATATAAAGGCTACTTAACCCAGTTAGTAGCCCCAGGCTTTCGGGTACACTTGAAAGGTTGTTCCACTGAAGAGCCAGGTATGATAGTTGCGTCCAATTTCCTATGGATTCCGGTAAAATTGAAATGGGTTCTGCTAAACCGGATCCAGAGAAATTATAATCAGCGACCCAATTTTTAAAACGTCCATTGATCCAGGTTTGGGTTCCCATCTCCAGCGGGCTGGTGTAGGAACTTAGCTCATTGATCGATAAGATGTCTTCCAAAGCTGTGAGATCCTCCAAGTAAAAACAGGAGTCAGCAGGCCACATGGTTACCGAAGATGGGATCTCGTTTATATATATGAACCCTTCGTCACATTGACCATATACAAACTGTGATGAAAGACAAAAAACTAAATTAATGAGAATACTTTTTTTCATTTTCTTTAATCTGTATTATCTTAAAAAAGTTAACTTTTTTATTTCCGTTTGATGCATCGTTTCTAATTTTAATAAATAGATTCCTGAAGGATTATTTCCAGCATCCCACTCCAAAAAATGTTCCCCCTGTTCAAGAGATTGAAAAACAAATTTGTCCAGCTCCTCTCCCTTTATACCATAAAACCTAACTGATACATCATTTTTTTGTTTAAGAAAAAAATGGATCTTTATTCTAGAATTAAACGGATTTGGATAGGGGTCGCTGAGAGAAAATTCACTGACTATATTATTTGGATTAGTTCCCTGGGATTGTTCTGTATGTACGTTTATCTCAATTGTCTGAGCAAGATCTGGTCTGTGAACAGGTATAACGACAAAATTAAAATTAGGAGGGTCAGGTTCATTACCTACGGTCCCCTGAAGGGTAATTATTTGTGATTTCCCATCTTCTATAAATACAGTTCCCATTTGATTAACAAACCACCCGCTCTCATCATTTAATGTATATTCAAATGTCTCAGAACTACTTCCATCATTTGTTAATTTAATATTAATAGTTGATGACCCTATTGGAAGCAAAACTGATGTTTCCGAATTGTAATCTGTTAGCCCAACCACCGAAGTGCTGAACGCCGAAGGGTACAACCCTGAAATTCGGTTAGATCTATATACAGCTCCTAATGGTTCAGAAAGATGAAATTTTGCCTCCCAAATATTTTCATGATCTGGAGAAATTTCAACGGCAGTGCCACTTTCTCCTATGGTCGTGACCAAATAATTATCGTTATCCAACTTTTGTACATTCCCCGAGAATGCACCATACAATTCTGAGGATAAACTGTACTCCCAAAAAATATCAGCAGAGTAAATACCGCTATCTTCATTGACCTGTATTTCCAGTGCTCTTGAGCTGTTAGAAGAGTTCCCATTGTCAAACATTATAACGTTTCCGTTTTCTAATATCTGCAAACTGTGTTGAAAATTGAATTCCAGATTATGACCAAAGTCCACATCACCGGAAGGCATCTCCTCTCCCATTGACCATATGATTTCCCCGCTTGGATAATTGATTTTTACTATCCTTGACAAGTGCCTGATTGAAACATAAATAGCACTCTCGTTATTATCAAACCAGAGGGCATTTGCGTGTGTCCAGTCATACCTCTGTGGTGTGGCAACAAAAGCATCAAACCAAGTTCCATTTTCAATATCATAATCTACTGTACTAATATAATCAAAGAAATTCCACTCCCATACCATCTCATGTGATTCCCTATCCCACTCAACAATTTTGTCACCAAACCATGTAAAAAATGGTGTTACCCCATCACAAAGAGTACCATAGAATTGATTGCAAATCGGCGTCCAACCACCATCGGGCACCGGACCCAATTGTTCTACCTCTACGATTCCTAAAAAATTTCCATTGGGTAGTTCAATAATCTCGTGATGATTGAATTCTTCACTTGGCTCAGACCATATGATTTCATTGTTCAATGAGTATTTCACCCCGTTATAATAATTACCGTCAGGTTGACCTGATAGATACTGACAACCATAATACTGACCATAATAATCTGTATTGTAATAAATGATCGGCTGCTCCCCTGAATTCCATATTTCGTCTCCGTTTATGTCAATTATAGCAGAGTAATAATCATAAAAAGCGCCAAACACCGTTAAACCTTCAGAGTATGAGTTTTCATCATAAATAGTCGCCTCAGCATTCGATATAGTTTCCCCAGTTGAAAACATTCGAGTATCAATATATTCTCCAGGGTAGCTGTTTTGATAAAGGGGTGCTACCCTCCAATAGTATGTTGTCTCCCAGTCGATCATTTCTTTTTCAATATAAATGAGTGAAGAATCAATCTGCGAAACACTTAGTGATGAAAAATCGAGATCGGAAGAAATCTCAATTTGATAGGCAACTGCATCCGGTTCCTGTTCCCACTCAAAGAGGACATGTATATAATTGAGTACATCTCCATCTTCAGGTTTTAACAGACCACCAAATAAATTGGATGAAATAATAAATGTAAATAAAATAATTCGAATCATTTTTAATTAATTAATAGACAAAAACTAATGAAGAAAGTTAAATCTTAAACTGTTTCTTCTATGCGAGTAAATCCAAAATCATCCGGATTTACTGATGGACTATCATTTTTCTGTGCCTTGATTAAAATATGAAATTGGTCACCGGTTTTTATAGTGGTGGTATTGTCAACAGGGAGTGCGCATTTGTCCCGCACTGTGACGAGCGGAATAAATGGTACTTCTTTTTTATGAATCTCTAAAGATTGATTCTTAATTATTTCTGCTTTCCATATTTGAATTTCAGCGTGACCTCTTTCTAATAGCATGCTCCACTTTTCAATATCAAAAGCTCGTCCACAGGCAATTTTCCCGCCCATTTCCAAAACCATATCTGTGGTCACACCCTCTGCATCGTTTTTTACAACTCCCAACACATTGTGCAATTTAACAATATCCTTGATCTTCTTGGAAAATAGATAGTTTACCTCTTCATTTCGTGTCATCCCTATAATACCTGCTTTACTATCTATCTCAGCCCGATACAACATATTCGAATCCAAACCATTACCATAAAGCACTCGAATCCCATCTTTTTCAGCTCGTTTGCATTCTCTTGGGTTTTCATCAATGCACAACACATCCTCATTATTAGCAGTGAGAATTTTAGCAATTGCGCGGCTTATTGGGTTTACACCTAGGATAACCCATCCTGTTCCTGTTTTTTTTCTTAATCCCAAAAGGGACGCAGTAATTCCACCTGTCAGCCCGGCCTGTAAAACAGTGAGAATAATGAGAAGAAATACCATTGCCTGAAGCTGAGTCCCCTCAAACCCATGGGCCTCCAGCTCAATTGAAAACAGGGAGGCCACTGCTGCTGCCACAATTCCTCTGGGGGCAATCCATGATAAAAGAGTTTTTTGTTTGAGATTTAGTTCTGACCCCCAGGT
The DNA here is from genome assembly GCA_034408645.1 of Fidelibacterota bacterium. Classification (GTDB taxonomy): domain Bacteria; phylum Fidelibacterota; class Marinisomatia; order Marinisomatales; family AB-629-J13; genus AB-629-J13. The sequence continues at coordinate 11,665 of DASCRE010000289.1, forward strand.
ACCCGCAAAAACAGCGAGAGGTCGCAAAATGAACATAATGACCAATACTAAAGATATCCCTCGCCAACCCAGGCTGGTTAATTTCACAATTTGCACATCTGCTGCCAAGAGAATAAATAACATTCCTATGAGGAGTACTGTCATCTCTTCTTCAAAATCTCTCAGCTCCCTCCTCACTGCTGTTTTTGTGTTCCCCACTACCAATCCTGCAATAGTTACGGCTACCACACCGCTTTCTGCGCTAATAGTATTCGATATTTGAAATAAAGCAAACACCATGGAAAGCATAAACACATTTTCCAGAGATTCAGGAATAAATCTGCGTATTCGCAATAATAAGGCCAACCCCAATCCACCAGCAGCACCAAAGATAACCCCGGAAAGTAATCTTGAAATAATGTGAAAAAACCCTTTAACAAATGATAATCCCGATGGACTTAGTGCAACTTCCAGTGCTACTACTGCCAAAACAGCACCAATCGCATCTAAGAGGACACCTTCAGCCTCAAGCACTGTGGAAACCGATCGCCTGAATCGAAGTCTTTTTAATAGGGGAGAAATGACAGTTGGCCCTGTTACAATGATTAGAACACCAAATAAAATAGAATTTCTCCAATCCCATCCAATGATAAATTTTGATGAGATTACTCCGCCAACGGCCATTACCAATGCCCCAACAGTAATAAGTTGTCGAATAACCTGCTGCTCACGCTTGATATGGCTCAACCTCAGATTCATACCACCTTCGAACAGGATAACCGCTACAGCAAATCCCACAATCATATGCATTGCTTTTCCAAGACTGGAGGGATGAACTAATCCCAGCATATCAGGCCCAAGTAAAATACCTGCCCCTAAAAGCAGAACGATCCCCGGCAATTTGATATGGCGGGAGATGACTTGCACCAGCATTCCAAAACACATAGCTAAGGCGAGGGTTAGGGCAGGGTTTGATTCATTCATATTTTATTGCAAAAAATAAAGGCAAAATTATAAGGGAAATCTTTGACCCATAAAAGATATATTAAAACCTAAGTTTATCACTGTTTTCCATTGCACTGTAGTGGAATCCAGCGCAGGATTTGTGTGATTAAGATGAATGAAATGAACTTTAGATTTATCCTCACCAGATAAAACCGAAAAATAATCCATACTCTCTTCAATTGATGGATGAGGGATTTCTGCCATATTTCGATTTGGAATTTCACCCCGTCCAAAAAATGTTCCATCAATCAAAACACAGTCATTGTCTTTAATTACCTCACGAATGTTTTGCCCCCACTTGTCCCATTTATCAATGTCCGGAATAAATATCAGTTTGTAGGTCAGACCTGACACCTTGAACCCCACCGTTTCCGAATATTCATCCCTGTGTGGTACAATAAAGGGTGTTACAGACAAATTGTCGTTTAATTTCACAATACCATGATCTTCCAAAGGATTTAAGACTATCTGTCTCAAAGAAATCAATTGATTCCACGGACCATTTGACCCAATAAAATGTTTCATCCTGGGCATCACATACACAGGAATTTCTTTTGCTCCCATTACTTCACGTCCAAGATGTATGAGCCCCGTGTAGTGACCGATGTGAGCATGTGTGAGAAAAATTCCTCTCAACTTATATTTTCCGTTTTGGGTCAACTCATTAAGTTGTTGAGGAAAATCAGGAGTGGCATCAATCATCCATACCTCTTTCGTTTTAGGATCGACTATCCCTAAACACGATACTCTGAGTTGTTTCCCTGAGCTACCCCATTTATCTGAACAACAGGTTTTAACACATCCGGCATGGGGAACCCCCCCATCCTGAGCTATTCCCAAAACCACCACATAGGGAAAGTTGTTGTCAGCAAAAAGAAAGCAGTAAGACAGCACACAGGTTATAAAGTATTTTGTCAGATTAACCATTAAACTGTCTTCCTTACAACCCCTCCTATCTCTATCAATTTGCTCATAAGGATTAAGTTCTTAAGAATATGCTATAGGTATATCCGTTAGTTAGAATAAAAATATCAAAATGAGTCTTTGTGATATACATTATTGGAAAGGAAGTACTAATCCCCTGAAAGAAAAATCTCACCATTTCCAGAACTCCGGAGCCAATATCCTCTCCCGGGAGTCATTGTAGATACCTGAACATAACTTTCATCGAAACCATACACGGTCCCCGAGATGATGAGCTCCTGAGGATCATAAATAGAACCGAGAGCAATTTCCTGGGTAAATCCGGTGATCAAATTCCATCCAGGGCTCAATGATATTGTAACTGTATTTATTTCTCCACCTGTAAAGGTAACACTGCTTGCACTAACTAACCGAATCCAGTATCCGGTTCCACTGGTGAGCTCGTTATCTTGAATATATCCGCCCTGGAAAGAGTATAGTGTTCCTTCAACTGCTTCAGGAAAAATTATCATATAGGATGCGTCATCACTCAAAAGGGGTAGCCCTACCATGTTCCAATCTGATGCATAATTTATGGACAATTCGGAGGGAATTTCCGGATGGTTAAATTTAAGAATAGTAAGATATCCTTCTAAATCACTGGCAAACACATAATCATTTAAGGTAAACGGGAAAGCACCCCAGCATCCATAAAAATCTCCATTGTCATTTGAACCGTATGTATCATATTCAGCGACCTCAATCAAATTGTTGGGGTCACCAATATCCACAATTTTTACTCCCACTGTGTAGTGGGATATGTAGGCAAAATCTCCCATAATATGTGTGTTGTGAGCGATGTTGCTCTCACCCAAATATTCACCCAAAAGAGATACATTCCCCATATCTTGAATGTCCCACATTTTCACGGTTTTATTTACCGTTTCTTCCGTTGTCATTACATATTTTCCGTCATCAGTAGGCCAGATATTATGGACATAACCACTATTAGGGATTGAAACCCGAGTGAGTAATATAGGATCATATTTATCCGAAACATCCCAGATGGAAAATGTTCCGTTTGTTCCCTCAGCGACATAGACCGTGTCGTTTCGCGCATATACGTCATGGATATCAGGTGTTACCACCATATTTATATCGTCCGGCTCTTCCGGATTTTCAAGACTCACAATACGAAATCCGTCATACGCCTGTCTTAGAACGTATGCAAACCCTGTAGCAGTGTCTATAGATAAATTATGTGATCGCACGTTCCCTGAATGTACATATGATTGAACAAACTCCACACTGTTTGGCAAATTCTCAAGGTCTATAATCATCATTCCGTAGTTCGTTCCAGTCATCTCATTCACGATATAGGCATAATGACTGTAGGTTTTAATATCCCGGTGATAGTAATAATCATTGTTTTGCGGTCCGGGAACAATATCGATCACTTCCATAGTAGAAATGCGGACAAAGGCCACACCTTCCAACACTCCCATGATTGCATATTCTTCACCATCGGGAGCTCTGTATCCCCACACATCAGATCCTCCAGTTGTGTCACCTGATCCCCACTCCTGAGATGGGAACCAAATCCGGTCGACCAGCTCAAGACTGTACTCTGCGGGTTGGGCAGAAATATAATTGCTGAATGAAAATCCAAAAATCATAGCAAGGATGATTTTTTTGGCTCTGAGTTTATATATCATTTCAAGGTATTTGCTCAACGATAATCTCACCATTTCCGCTGCTCCGCAGCCAGTATCCGTTTCCAGGTTCAATAATTTCTACAGGTTCATACCCACCATTAAATCCAAAAATTGTTCCTTCAATTATTAATTGGTTGGGATCAATAATTGAACTGACCCCTACTGTCTCAGATATCCCGGAGATCATGTTCCATCCTTCAGATAGCTCAATGGGCAACACATCTATGGATTGTCCGGTGATAAACAAAAGTCCATCCGATTGAAATCTCAACCAATAACCTGTTCCAGGAATTAGCTGAGTTCCCTGAGCATAACCACCATCAGAAAAACTAAAGAGTGTGTTTTCAACAGCATTCGGGAACAGCCATTGGTAATCTGAATTTGATACATTGACCGGTAGTCCAATCATATTCCAATTTCCCTGAAACGGGAACTCTATTTCTATTTCGGACTCACTTAACAGTTCATTTAAAATAACTAACATCCATTCTGTATCAATTTCATTGTTTGCATATTGTATAACTCCGTTCTGATCCACAATAAAATCCCGGGGATATGGAGAACCATCATTAGGGAGATAATAGATGTCATATGTTTGGCCGCCCTGAACACCTCCTGAGCTACCGGGATCGAACAGAATGGGATAGGTTAAATTATTCTCTTCAATAAAATTTCCTATAATATTTGGGTTGTTCGTATTGCTAATTCCAAGAAGAAGGACATTTTCCTGTGGATATGTCTGCCAAATTGTGGTTTCCATGTCCGATAACTCCGGACTGCACACCGGTCACCCGGGAGCAAAAAATGCCAGGACAACGATCTGCCCTAAATGATCCGACAGATGAAATGTACCACTCCCGTTTGCAATAATATCCAGCTCAAAATCTGGAGCAGGTTCTCCGATATTAATTCCGTCAATGTTCCCGTTTAATTCCACAGTGATCTGAGGTTCATCCGGGTCATTGGTAAAAATTATATATCCTGATGAGGAATTCCCTGCATCAGCAAAATAAACAACATTCACTGCCTGGGTTTCTCCAGGGCCCAAGTTTTGTAATGGATTCTCTATTTGGAAATCGGTATTGGAAATATACTGATCTTCAACAATTAGAGTGGAATTCCCGTTATTGGTTACATCAACTGTGAGGGTGTAGGAATCTCCGTTTTCCACATAGGGGTAATTCAATTCCCAAGAACTTATATCAATGTCCGCATCGTCTATTTCTTCATATTCAAAGACCTGAAGCCACATCCATTCCGCAGAATATATATAGTTTCCTGAAGAATTTATAGCCATGGTTCGCCTTCCATTTGCTTTAAATCCAACTAACTTCAATTGACTACCATCCCACTCTAAAATCTCTACATCGTCCCAATCTGAGACAGCACACCTTCCGTTGAACATTTGGATTCGGTTTGCCAATCCTGTCGTGTTATTGTTCCCCAACAATATGGGAAACTCAGGATTTGCTAAATCATGAACAGTGACACCCTCAGAACCCAGAGCAGTATAAAGTAAACCATTCTCAATAGACAAATCTTTCACAGCGCTTCCTGTTGACCAACTATAAATTTCCAAAGGGTTTTGAATATTGGTAACATCAATTATCCGAATAAAATCCCCATCACCGAGATAAACTAAATTTTCATAAAATAATACTGTCCACGCATTTTGAGTCGCAATAGTAGAAACAGAAGCTGGATTAGAAGGATTGGAAATGTCATAAAATAATACTCCATCTGCGTGGGCTGCTACCGCTAATATATTTCCGGAAATATCCATATCCTCCAAAATATATTGATTCCCCTGTGTCCCAGAAATGTATCCTGAGTGCTGAGCATTGGAGGGATTAGAGATATTGATAATAGCGACTCCTCTGTGTGTTGTAACGTACACATAGTCCCCAATTCCTCTGGCATAGTAACAGCGGGTGTTTCCACCACCGCCACCGCCGCCTTGAATTTGGAGGTTGTCCAGATGTACTGGTGTTTGAGGATTGGAAATATCGTAAAATTCAATCCCCTGGAGGTTCCCCGGAAGGATTAATGTATTCCCAACAATTTCAGCATCCAGTAACTCACGAGAGGTGGGGTCATAGGTATTGTGAATGGTAAGGTTTTTTCCAAACAGAATTTGGGAAAGGAAGAGAAGAAAAATATATTTTGTACTGGCCTTCAAAAACTAATATCCCATATCCATACCCTCTTGATCTCCACGACCCATGTTCCTGCTTTTTCTTTTTTCTTCCTGCAGTTGACCGAATCGATAAATAAGATTGAGTTTCAAAGTCCTTCCTCCACGATCGGTAGCAACATCACTAAATTCTGATGCCGCAGCATATCCATTATAAAGTGAGCTGTCAAGAGGTTTCTCTCTTTTCATCTGAAATCCACCTCTATCAAATAAATTATTTAGCCCAAGTGATATCTCCATCTTTCCATCAAACAAAGATTTTGAAATCCCCATATTTGCCCACATGGTCCCCTTGTCACCAAACAGGCTACCACCGGGAACTTTCATTTTCATAAAGAAAAATCCAAATTCAAAGCTAAAATACTTGATATATTTTTCTGGAAGACTAATTCGATTGTAGAGGGTCAATCGTTGGTGGTTTCCATTTAGTTCGTAGTCACCTGTGGGGTCATCTAGTTTGCTGTAATTATAGCCTCCTCCCAAAGTTTGCCCCATGATCATGAAAAAAAACTCCACACCCATGTTCTCTCCAGAATCAGCATTTTTAAATGTCAATACATTGCTGTTTTCATAGTGATTGTCATCATACCACTCAATAACATTTTCAAGCTGGTGGTAGTAAAGATTAGTATAGGCAAATCCCATCGGTATAGTACTTTTAAAGGACACCTCATACTGGGTTGAATACTCTGGCTTAAGAAAGGGGTTACCTAGGAAGAGAAAATTTTGAGAGTATACACCTCGCGGGTAGGGGCGTATTTGACGGCTCCCTGGTCCGTGCCCACCCGAGCCAGGTCTGTTAGCTCGTTTGCTCAGTCCAAATTGGATACTCTGTTTTTCATTGATGTTAAAGGTAAAATGTAGGTCTGGATAAAGTGTTGTATAATCATCTATATAAGCGGAATTTTGTAAAGTATCTAGAACTTGGATGTATAGTGGAATCGATTCTGTGTCAGCCCTCTCCATAATATCCGATTTGGATTTAATATTTTTCCTTATATACTCATAACGCACACTAGGTTTAATGCTAAAAGATTCACTCAGCTTTTGATTATATTCAATAAAAAAACTATGAATATCCCTTTTATATCTGAAAGTATTTACCCCTAAAAATGTATTATTATTGCTATCAGTAAGTTGAAAATCCATGGTCTCATTATTGTTGTTTAGCCTGCCATCATAGCCAAACTCAATTTTAGTGTCTTGGTTGAGAGGATGTTTGTATGAAACGTCTATATCAAGTCCACTCATATTTTCATTCAAAATGGTACTATCACTAATTGATGGCAATATCTCCATTTCATCATTAATGGCAAAATCATAATTGGTGCTAAAATTAAATTCGCGGTCTGGGTTGTCAAATGTTTTCTCAATCTCAAAGTAACCTTCCACACCATAGTTGTCATCCCCGTCCTTTTCAAGTGTTAATATATCAGCATCTCTAAGATTATCTTGGTTTTTTGTCCCCTGCCTCAGGTGAACTTTATAGTTCACCTCACCGGTCAATATCAGGTTCTCATTAATTGAATAATCAGAGCCTAATTTAATAGATTGACCAAATCGATCAGATTCATTGTTAAACAAAAAAGAATACAGTGGAACGGTATCTTGAGGAGTGCCCTCAATATCAAAATAACGTACCTCTACATCTCTATGTCCAAAAGTGTTACGTACACGATTATTTAAATTGTATGAGGTATAAAAATTCCATTTTTCTGTTTTGTAATTTCCGTAGGCAGTAAACCCATTCATATCACCCATGCCTCCGTAATTATTGTTTTTACCGTTGACCTTAATACTGCCATTTAATCCTTCATATTTTCCCTTTTTCATAACGATATTGATGATGCCTGCCATTCCATCGGGATCATATTTTGCAGAGGGCGATGTGATGACTTCAACTTTATCGATAAGTGACGCAGGTATATTATCCACATCATTCGACCCTGCACCTGTTCTATTGGGGCGACCGTTTACCAGTATTTTGACATTAGAATTTCCACGCAGTGCTACCTCTCCATCTTGATCAACGGTGACCATAGGAACTTTGTTCAGAACGTCCTCGGCTGTTCCGCTATCAGAAATAATATCATCCGAGGTGTTATAAATCATTTTATCGGTCTCAAATTCAAAAACAGGCCTGTCATCCACAACATTGACAGCTTCCATCTCAAGTAAAACCAAGCTTAATTTGATTTCACCTACATCTTTTTTTTTCGTTCCTCTAAACGATAGCTCTATCTCACTAAGAGTTTGTGATTCGTAACCCATAAATTCTATTTTAATACTATATTGGCCGGGCGCTATCTCTCCAATTTGGAATTTTCCATCTGAGCCAGTTACACCGCCAGTTTCAATATTTCCATCTTTCTGCAAAACAGATACAGACGCATACTCAATAGGTTTCCCAGATATAGAGTCTACAACGATCCCTGACACTTCGCAAACTGCAGGCCTACCTCCGCGAGCTCCACCCTGCCATTTCTGTGCAGTTAAAACAGAAACAGACAAAATAAAAACAATACAAATAAAATTATAAATAGTTGAACTTTTCACACTTTTCCCTTTTATGACTAATATGATACCAATTTGTTAAATAAAAAACTCTACATTTTAAAATGCTGAGGGTCCGGAATATAATTAAATTGAGCCATCACTTATGATACATTCCTAATTTTTACCAATGCTAAATTTTCGTCTATACCTTCTACTGGTAATTGGTTTGTTTCTCACAGTGCCCTGGTTCTTTTTCGATACTGATTCAGTATCTGTTTTCGGAATGCCTATCTGGGCCTTTTATTCATTATTATTTACATTTGTGTATGCCTGTTTTATCTATTTCTTAATAAAAAATTATTGGGGGATTTCCGCTGAAGATCCCCATGAGGAAGACAAATGAACGGTTCTTTACTATCTTCCGGTGGAACCATTTTTCTTTTGTTTTATCTATTTTCATTGATTGGTATTGGTTTAATCGGGCGATTTGCCAGAAAAGATAATTCCATGGCTGATTTTTATCTTGCAGGAAGGGGAATGGGATTTTTTGTTTTGTTCTTGACCTTATATGCAACCCAATACAGCGGAAACACTCTGATTGGATTTGCAGGCAAAGCCTATCGAAATGGATTTACATCTTTGGTTACCGTGACATTCATGTGTTCCGTTATCGGTGCTTATTATATATTTGCACCAAAACTGTTTCGTCTATCTAGAAAATACAAGTTTATCACCCTTGGTGATTTTATTCAATATCGTTATCAAAGTACTCCTCTCACGATATGTATTACAATTCTCTCAATTATTGCACTGGGGAACTATATAATCACTAATTTAAAAGCTATAGGTATCATTGTGGAAACCTCTACCGGTGGTGCTGTACCATTTGTGAGTGGGATTATCTTGCTATCATTTATCATGGTCATTTATGAAACTCTGGGAGGAATGCGTAGTGTTGCGTGGACAGATATGATCCAGGGAGTTCTTTTACTTCTGGGGGTTGTTTTCATTTTTATTTTGGTTCAGGTTCATTATGGTGGACTGGTCTCATCTCAAATTAAGGTTAATACAGATTTTTGGTCTCCACCAAGCTGGAGCGAGAAACGGCTCTGGCTCAGCACCATTATTATATTATTTGCAGGAATTTCAGTTTATCCCCATGCCATTCAAAGAATTTATTCTGCGAGAGACGAGTCTTCTCTAAAAAAGTCATTTCAAATCATGGTTTTCATGCCATTTGTAACAACACTCTTCATTATCACCGTAGGTATTGTTGGTGCAACCCAATTCTCTGGGCTTTCAGGAAAAGATACAGAGCACATCACACTTTTGATTCTATCAGATTTAGCAGAGAAAAACCCTCTTGTTTCTCCCGCTCTTGTTTTATTTATTTCTGCAGCAATTGCTGCTATTATGTCTACCGTTGATTCGGCACTTTTGGCTATTTCCTCCCTGTTCACTCAGGATATTTACCGTAGGGTAAAACCACGGTCAGATGAAAAACATCTGACCCTTTTTGGTAAAATATTTTCATGGATAATCATGGCACTTGCTGCACTATTGGCAATTCACCTCCCCCATACAATCTGGCGACTCATGGAAATAAAACTGGAACTTTTATGCCAGATAGCACCGGCAATTATTTTAGGAATACACATACATAAATTAAACAAACAGATGATCCTGTCTGGGATTCTCGCAGGAACAGGGGTAGCCCTTTTCATCATTGGTTCAAATATGATGGGGCTCTCAATCCCGGCAAAGCCCTGGGGCATTCATGCAGGTGTATGGGGGTTAATCATTAATTGTCTGGTTGTATGGATTCTTTACCTGAAAGAAAACAAAAAGAGATCAGCAATTGATAATTGACCACAGCGCTGTAAGAGACGATTGGTATGATCGAGGATTTTCATGTGATATTTGGATTGACCCTCCGGGAAAAATCTGGACAGATTTTTTTCACGATACCGATGAACTCTTGATGCTCATTGATGGAGAAATTGAGTTGGAAATGGACGATAATATTTTACATCCCAAAATAGGAGATGAAGTACTGATCCCCGCAGGGATGAGTCATACGGTGCGCAATATTGGATTAGTTACAAACCACTGGTTTTACGGATATAAATATAATTGAAGCAGCAGTCTATTCTTCAATTTAAACTCCAGATTTCCTTGATATTTGCTATGGCAGTGTGGGGATTATCCTGGACAAACGCAAAAATTATAGGTATTTATACATCTCCACCCCTGTCAATGTTTTGGAGATTCTTTCTTGCAAGCATCTGTTTTATCCCGGTTATGAAATGGACAGGCCATTCTTTCAAAATATCACAAAACGCTTTCAAATATGTCTTTCTTAATGGATGTCTTATGACGGTCTATAATTATTTTTATTTTCGTGGAACACAGCTGGGGCTTGCCGGTGCGGGAGGAGTTATAGTAACAACTCTCAATCCAATCATCACCTCTCTATTGGCAGTAATAATCTTTAAAGATATATTAAAATCAAAAGATGTTTGGGGGGCAGTTCTTGGCCTGACAGGTGGCGCATTTATTATAAAAATATGGTCAGTGAACTATTTTGATCTTGTTCAAAATGGCAACATTCACTTTCTATTGGCTTCAACATCCTGGG
>DASCRE010000290.1:0-2081 GCA_034408645.1 Fidelibacterota bacterium
CCCTCTATTCTCATTATGATGACTTCATTTACGCGATTGGTGATTGTATTTCATTTTTTACGGTCAGCCCTGGCCACTCAAACGGTACCCTCTAATCAAATCCTTATTGGTTTAGCGTTGTTTATATCAATATTTATTATGAAGCCAGTTATTAATGAAATTAATGATACAGCTCTTCAACCCTACTTAAATGAAGAGATTACTCAAAAAGAAGCACTAAATATTGCAGCAATTCCTATCAAATCGTTTATGCTAGATCAGACCAGAGAAAGAGATATAAGTTTATTTATTCAACTCCGACAGGTTGATAAACCAGCTTCAATGGAAGAATTATCAATTTTCACTCTCATTCCAGCATTTATTATAAGTGAATTAAAGACTGCTTTTCAAATTGGATTTTTACTCTATTTGCCTATGCTTGCCATTGATATGGTTGTGTCTAGTGTCTTACTCTCTATGGGGATGATGATGTTACCACCTATCATGATATCTTTGCCTTTTAAGCTTCTTTTATTTGTTCTTGTTGATGGATGGTATCTTGTGGTTGAATCCTTAGTCAAAGGATTTGCATAATGACGCCGGATTTCGTTACATATGTCACTAGAGAAACCTTAATAACGGTATTGTATATTGCTGCTCCGCTTTTGGGTGCAACCTTGCTGGTGGGTTTAGCAGTGGGGATATTCCAAGCTGTGACTTCTATTCAAGAAATGACGCTTACCTTTATCCCCAAGATGGCAGTTGTCGCGATTATGCTAATTATTTTAACTCCATGGTTTTTGGATGTGTTGGTACGTTTTACTCAGGAAATTATATATCAGATACCCTTTATGTCACCATAAAGTGATAATCTGTAATCAATTAACATAGTTTTTTATGAATATTTATAATATTCCTAATAGGTTCAACCTAAGATAATATATGCCATCCTTCTTTGAATTTGCGGACAACTTAGAAATATTTGTACCGGGATATATGCTTGTCTTTACCCGATTGTCTGCTATGTTAATGACATTACCAATTTTTAGTTATCCAATGATTTCTGGTAGGGTCAGAATCACATTTGCATTGCTCTTAACTATTATCATTGGCTCAGTTTTGACCATGGACACTGTTCCTCCTGTTACAAGTCTTTGGCTATTAACCGGATTGATGGCTAAAGAAGTGGTAATAGGAATGATCATAGGGTTTGGTGGTCGAATGATTTTTGAGGGGTTTTCGATCGCAGGTGGAATTGTTGGACTTCAAATGGGGATGGGAATTGCCAATGTTATGGATCCTACCAGTAGGGAACAAATTCCAATTATAACCCAATTTTGGCTGCCAATTATGGTTTTGTTTCTATTATTGATGGATGGGCATCATTTTTTTATCGAGACATTTTTCGGAAGTTTCCAGATGATTCCTTTAGGGATGGGAGAGTTATCTTCAAATTCAGGAGAATCAATTGTACGTGGTGGGTCAAGGATTTATGATATAGGGATTCGGTTTGCTGCGCCATTCATAGCATTTTTATTATTACTTGATGCAGGAGTTGGCTTTATGGCACGAACCATGCCTCAATTAAATGTATTTTTTATCACTCTGCCGTTGAAAATATTTTCGGGACTTATAATGTTGATAATTTCTCTAAATATTTTTCAAGTACTCTTTGACTCAGTGTATAATGATATAGTTGAGTTTACAGGGATACTTCTCAGACAATTATCGGGTTTATAGATGCCAGATCAGGATAAACACAGCCGTACTGAAGCCCCAACTCCTAAAAAACGAAAAAAAGAACGAGAGAAGGGGAATGTTGCCCGGAGCATGGATGTTAATTCAGTAGTAGTATTGATCGCAGGCATTTTAGTTATCAAGTTCATGGGAGAAAATCTGTTAAGTGGAATATCACATTTTACATCAGGAATATATACCACCATAACAACAATACAATTAACTCCTGAATCTACTGTCCAATATACACAGAATGGAATTTGGTATATTTTTGGTGTAATAAGTCCAATTTTAATCACAATAATGATTTTGGGACTTGCCAGTAATTTTGGACAGGTTGGATTTTTCTATTCAAAAAAAGCGCT
>DASCRE010000291.1:0-3936 GCA_034408645.1 Fidelibacterota bacterium
CTCTTCAATTGGTGAAATAAAGGCTTTTCGTCTACCTTTATCACTTTCTTCTCCGGCATACATCTGACATGGTCTCTGTCCGCAGCTAGAGTTTTCTTATCAATCACCTCTATTACTATGGTTCAACCAAGTAGTTAATAGCAACAAATTTTATATTCACTATTATTTTTTTCTGCTATTACCAGGTATCTTCCAATTCTTCCAAAACCATTTATGGATACCAATTATTTTAAAATAATGATTATTTTTTTACCAATTGTTTTCATTGTCTTATAGTAGTTAATACTATTAACGTGATGTTAAGTTTACCGGAAATGGACACACTGATTTTATCATATTTGAGTCCGGCATAGGATGGTCGGTTGGAGGCAGTGGTCAAATACTATTTACCGGAAATGGCGGTGATAATTGGCAATTGGTGAACTCACCAACAAATGTAAATATTTATAGTATGGACTGGATTGACGAATCAAACGGTTGGGCGATTGGATATGGCGGAGTTGTTTTGAGATATTCTGAATAAATTATCATTGTTTTTGGAACTTATAACACCTTCATTTCTAAAGTTTTAACTGCCTCTACGGCAGGTTCTATAAAACTTCATTCAATGTATGTCTCAACCAAATAATTCCAATAGTTGTGGCAACAACGGTGGATATCATCATAGAATACCAAACATATTCAACAGGTTTTCCAAGTCCATATCTAAAAAATAGTGCCAGCGGTGCAGAGACCAGTAAAATTCGTATACTGGTGATGATCAAAAGTGGAAGTCCCTTTCCCATACCCTGAAGAATTCTTCCAATAGTCATTCCTATAGCTACTAAAGGATAGATTAAACTGATACATCGTAAATAGTATACCGCTATACCCTGAATATTAGGATCGCTGGAAAATGATTTAACGATCCAGGGGGAAAAAATCATCATTAGTGTTGAGCCCACAATCGTAATCATTACTGAACGGCTAATCCCATATTTAATTATTATTTTTATTTTTATCCATTCCTTAGCACCATAGAACATCCCTACAAGAGTCGTCAATGCTGCAGCAATGGACATGATAGGAAGAAATATTACCATGTCAATCCGTCCCCCAATTTGATATGCTGCCACTGCATCAACGGAAAAATCAGTCAAGATCCTATTGAACACCAATTGACCAAATGACATGATGATCATGGATACTGAAGCAGGCAAACCCACTTTTATTATTTCTAATAGAATCAAATTTGAATAGGAAAAATCCCTCATTTTGAATTGAATATAGGAATGTTCCTTCACAAATAGCATATAAACAAAAATAAGGAATACAACAATCTGGCTAATCATAGTTGCCATGGCTGCCCCTTTCACACCAAAGTCAAGGACAAAAATAAAGATTGGATCTAAAATAATATTTAAAACAGTTCCCAGTGCAGTAACGATCATGGGAAGTTTCATATCCCCTTCACCGGAAAGTATAGATCTAAAAAATCCTGAAAAAATCATACAGGGCAAACTATAACAGATAACTCTTAGGTAATCCCAACTTAAAGTTAAAATGGAGTCCTTTGCACCCAAAAATGACAGGATAGATTCACCATATAAAAGTCCCAAAGTGGTTAAAATAATACTAATAACCGCTGCCATCGCAATGGCATGTTCGGCGCTGTTATCAGCATTCACTTTATCATCTGCACCTATATATCGGGCAATTGAGGCAGTCACACCTGAACCCAATCCAAAGGTTAACCCCATAACAAAGAAAAAAAGCGGCATATTGTAAGCCACCGCAGCGATGGATTCTCCCCCTAGTCTGCCAATAAACAGCATATCAACAATTGTGTACAGTGTGTGAACCCCCATACCAGCCATTATGGGGAGTGCCAAGGTCCACAGCCCTTTTGCAGGATTTTCGAGAAAGATATTTAAGCGGGAAGTATTTTTTCCGTCAGTATTCATTTATTACAGAGATCTATCAAATATTCTTCTAAATCATCCAATGACCTTAAATGGCCATAGGATCGGGATCACTATCGTTGCAACAATCCATAATAACATAGACAAGGGCAGTCCAACTTTCACATAATCCGAAAATTTATATCCCCCGGGACCATATACCATTAAGTTTGTCTGGTACCCTATGGGTGTTATAAAAGACGCGGAAGCGGCATAGCAAACGGAAAAGATAAAGGGGCGTGGATCAAGATTCATTTGCACCGCCGCTGAAATAGCGATGGGCGTCATAATAATTGCTGTTGCAGCATTAGAGACCATCTCAGTCAAAATGATTGTTGTTAAGTAAACCAACGATAACATAATAAAAGGTCGCAAGGATTGATTATCCACTAAATTGACGATATCTTTCAATCCATTACCAATCCAATATGCAGTTCCACTGTCTTCAATAACATATCCGATTGGTATAAGAGCTGCGATAAGTACTATGACCTGCCAATTAATGGTTTGATAGGCTTCATTTGCCGAAAGTACCTTAAGCACCAACAACACTACGACACCAATCATAGCTCCCTTAAGGATGGGGACAAACCCTAGTGCTGCCATCAGAACAACTGAACATATGACAACAATACTCATCCACCAGAATCTATGTTTTTTTAAAGTGGCATCAATTTCACCCAATACGATGAAATTGCCGGAGTCTGCTAATTCCTTTAATTTATCTCTTGAACCGTAAACCAATAGTGTGTCAAATGATCGGAGAATCACGTGGGCGATCTTGCGTCTTAAAATTGCGCCCTCTCTTCTGATCGCAAGTATAAAACTACCAAATCTTCTGCGAAAATTAATCTCCATTAAACTCTTACCAACCAACTCGGATTGATTGGCCAGGATACATTCCACCAAAGTATTATTATCATGCACCAATTCCGCTTGAGTTAATTTTTCATCTGTAAGCATTTTTACCTTTTCCACCTCTTTCATTCTTAGGAAATTTTCAAGAGAACCACGAACAAATAAAATATCATCCTTTTGTAGAATAAAATCCCGAATATCCCTGGAAATGAGTTTTTTATCCCGCAGTATATCAAGAACAGTGATATCATAGTTTCTGTTTACCGCTCTGTCTTGACATGTTTTTCCTACCAAAGGGGAATCATGTGAAATTTTCAATTCCGTTAAATAACCACCCATATGATAACTCTGTGTTAGACTAGAGGTCACTGTCCGTGAAGGAATAAGAAATGGTACCGCAAATAAAACATAGGTTAACCCAATAAGAAGCATTACTATTCCAAATTTAGCAAATTCGAACATACCCAATGGTGCTGCAGAGGTAGACTCTACATAAATGGAATTGACAAGCAGATTGGTAGAAGTCCCAACCAGTGTTAGAGTTCCCCCTAAGATGGCAACATAGCTCAATGGCATCAGAAGTTTAGAGGGACTTAAATGATATTGACGTGCTAACCGAATCGTAACAGGAATAAAAATAGCTACAATGGCAGTGTTATTGATAAATGCTGAGGCAACAGCCACTGAAAATAGAAATACGAATAATCCAAGAAGTTTTGATGTTTCAGTTAATTCATTCAGTTTTACAACTAAAAATTCAAGGACACCAGATTTTTGAAGTGCATGACTTAGTACAAATAATAGAGCAATAGTTATCACTGCGGGGTTTGAAAAGCCTTTTATGGCCTCAATAGGTTCAAGGAATCCACAAATTAAAAGAACTGCCAATATAATCATGGCAGTGATATCAAGGGAAAATGTTTCAGTTACAAATAACAAAAACATAAATAAAAGAATCGTAAGTACTACAGCTATTTCTACTGTCATAAATAATTAATGAATAGAGATCTGTGGAAAATAACTTACCTAGAAAACAATTTACCCATGGAAATAAATTGAATTAAATTTTCTGAAGCGAAAGTGGGCTCAGGAATTAAAAACCAGTGATTTGGATTGAATGGTAGTTAAAATTGAATCT
>DASCRE010000292.1:0-5915 GCA_034408645.1 Fidelibacterota bacterium
CTATGTGTTGTTGATGGGAAATAAGCATTAGAGCACTCTTGTAGCATATCACCAATATTAATAATAAGCCATCCAGGATCAGATTTCACATCAACCCAATTATTGTTTTCATTAAGAACTTGGAGACCTGGCTCTGATCCTGAAATTAAAAGTGTAATCAAATTAATATCTTCATGTGCAGCTGCTCTAATTGCATTTTTATCATCATTTTCTCGCAATGGAGGATAATGGATAATTCTAAGTAGATTATTTTCACAGCCTTCTACCATATCTTGCAAAGGTATTGAAAAATTATTTTTAATATCAATAGGTGCTAAGTCATCAATCCACGATAATAATTCAATGCCTATACTTTTAAGCTTAGATCTAATTAATAATGTATTTTTTGATAATTGTTCAGGAATCCTTCCCCATGGAAGATAAATATGATAAAATTCTTTAATATCCTTAACTGAATATCCTTTTGCATTCTCAGATTTCATAGGGAAATATCCATCTTGTTTTTCTAAATCAAACATGTAATCATACTTGTCTTTAGAATTAAAGAAATTAGCCCACTCGTTGTAGACAGTATTTATAAGGTTTATATCTATTTGATGATTGTTTAATACAGCAAATCCAGTATTTTTTAACGATTTTACAAATTTATTTTTTGCATTTTCTTTAGTGAAATCAATTATATCAATTTGTAAGGACATTATAAATTACCTTTTGTTTCCATATATAAGAATTTTATTACCATTGTCCCCATCTTTTACTTCATGATGTTTAATATCTTTACTTATCATCCCAATTTTTTAATATCTTGTAATAGTTTTTTAACTTCTTGCAATTTATCAGCTTGATAATATCCCCTGATTATCCCCTTCTGATCTACCAAGAATAGACGAGTATCACAACCTCCAATAGGAAGTTTTTTCTGAAGGCATGTAGTTGCGAGGATATTGATTAGTTGCGGGTCACCATTAAGGAATTTCCAATTATTATGCTGAATATTTAATGTTGATATTATTGATGTATCCCTGAATATATCTGAATCCGAATGGCTAATCAAAGATACAATTTTAATATTAGGTTCATCTTTAATCTGGTGATGAATGGATGCTGTTACCTTCAATATATCCTTACAGGATTTGTCATTATTGCAGTTTGTGGATAAAAAATTACCTACCCATACTTGTTTTGATAAATCAGCCTGAGAAACAGAATTTCCGAATTGATCTGTAAGTGTAAAATCGGGGACAGACCCAAATGTTATCCCACCAAAGCTTTGATGAGCATCCCGCAACATCAAGGTGGCACCTGTGAATACACCCAAAAAAACAAATACAAACCAAAAAATAATATACTTATTTGTTTTACTGTTTCCCTTACTTATTGAACTTCTATTCATTTTTTATCTCTAAATGCAATTAAATCGCACTCCTATTTATTTGATTTATTTCTGTTAAGATAAATTATGAGTGTTACAGACCCAATAATTGCAAATGGTGAAAGTAACAAAATTATAATAGGAAGAATTACTTGTTGTACATAACTTCCACCGCTTTGTCCTGCACAATATGGGCAAGCCCATATTGTGGAAGTGAATATTATAGATAATATTAAATTTTTAAAATTCATTTTTTAAACAACCCATCTAAATGGAATATCATACATTAATGCAAAGGTAAATAACAGTCCAGCTGGAATGGGGATAAATAAAATCCATTTTAATGTTTTTGTTTCATGTTGTACATGCATATATATCAATGCAACCATCATCATCTTGGTAATGGCAAATGTCATTAGTAGAACTATTTGTCCTGTTCTAAAGATATCAATAAAGGCAATCCCTACCTCAAGAACTGTGAGGATGGTGAGCCAGATGGCATTCTTTATATAAACTGATTTATAATCATTCATAAAAATTCTCCTTTTAAATGAGGTAAATGACAGTGAATACTAAAATCCATACAAGATCAACAAAATGCCAGAATAATCCCAGAATTTCTACATGATTCCAGTTATTTTCTGAATATCTTCCCTGTGAAGCTGCATAGAGAATAAAGGAGATATAAATGACTCCTGATAGCACATGCATACCATGAAAACAAGTAGTAACATAGAACACACCTGAATAAATACTGGTATTCAGAAAAAAACCGTCACTAATTAAATGGTAATATTCATATACCTGAATCCCTAGAAAAATGCCCCCCCCAATCATGGTGTAAGTGAGATATTTTTTCAATCCTGCTTGATTTCCCTTTTGAATGGCATTCAATGCCATGACCATTGTAAAACTTGTGCAAATAAGAAGAAAAGTATTGAAGGCAGTAAGAGGAATATTTAGAATTTCACCTGCGACAGGCCAAGCATTTGCAGCTACTCGTAAGGCAGCTCCAGCAATAAGCAAACCTGAAAAAGATAAACCATCTATGATTATAAATAACCACATTCCCAATTTGCCTGTTGTTGCTTTACCAAAGGGATCGTTTAATGGCATTGTAACGGTCTGATTTTGATTCATACTTGTTTTCCTTTTAATATGTTAAATAATTATTACTGTTGAAAAGATTACTATCCAAACAATAGTTAGGAAATGCCAGAACATACCGACCAATTTCAAATGTAGGTGGTTATTCTCCATAAGTTGAATTTTTATGTTTAACCAAATAAGAAGAATTAATCCAGCTATGATATGAATCCCATGAAGACCTGATAACAAATAAAAAACAGCACTAATCTGACTGGAAGTCATTATAAATCCATTACTTGTAAGGATAAACCATATAACTATTTGGAATATCAGAAAAATAAAGCCGAGAAAAATTGTCGTATTTACCCATTTTTGAGTTGTTAATCTATTGTGGATGACAGCAGATTTATTCCCTTTAAAATATGTATAGCTACTAAATAGGATTACGCCAGTATTTATAAAAATAAGAATCAAAGGTAAAGTATCTATAGTCTGCGAATTCCATATATTGGCTCTTACTCGTAAAATTCCATAGCTGACAAGCAGAGTTATAAACAACATAGCTAATGATCCAATTGTGATAATCATTCCTAGGGATTGAGTAAAATGATCATTTTTATTAATTGGGAATTCTTTTACTGTAGATAATGTCTTCATTCTATTTTATAAAGGGAAGGGTTCAGATTGAGAAATCCAGTCTTTATCCTTCAATAAAGGGTTGCCGTATTCATGGGGCCCATGATAAATAGTTGGGACTTCAGTAAAATTGCCATGAGGAATAGGTGTATCAATTGTCCACTCAAGAGTAGCTGCTTCCCAAGGATTCCGTTCAGACTTTTGTCCTTTAAATAAACTAAATACAAAATTAATAACAAATATTACTTGCGCAATTCCAAGAATAAATGCGGCAGTGGTCATGAAGTCATTTAGGCCCAATACAGGTTTTAAAAACTCATATTCAGACGGATTAAAGATTCTACGATGGTGTCCGGCATATCCCATAACCATCATATTAAAAAAGACTAAATTCAATGGTATAAATGAAAACCAGAAGTGTATCTTACCTAGTTTTTTATTCATTTTCCTGCCAAACATTTTAGGAAACCAGAAATATACTGCTGCAAAGGCACCAAACATTACTGAAGCTGCCATTGTATAATGAAAATGACCCACAACAAAATAAGTGTCATGAAGGTAGATATCAGATGTTATAGTTGCATTATAAAGTCCGGTAAGTCCTCCTAAACCAAACACCCACATTACTGACATTGCAAATAACATGGGAACTTCAAATTTCAATGAACCCCTCCATAAAGTACCCAACCAATTGAGGAAAAATATGGAAGAGGGGATACTAATAATTAAGGTTAAAAACATGAATGCTTTTCCTAAAAGTGGACTCATTCCTGTAGTATACATATGATGTCCCCAAACAATTCCACTTAAAGCTGCAATGGTACTCATACAAATAGCAGTAACTTTATAACCAAAAGCAGGTTTTCTTGAAAAAACCGATAATAGATCAGACACAACTCCCCAAGCAGGTAAAATCAATATATAAACTTCTGGGTGTCCAAAAATCCAGAAAACATGTTGATATAAGAGCGGGTCACCTCCAGGTATAGTCGCTTTTTGACCAGCAATTAGAAATTGTGTCCCTGCAACATTATCCAGTAATAAAATTATTAAACCAGCTGCTATAATGGGTACGAAGACCGCATTCAATATACTAGTTAGAAACAATCCCCAAGTTGTAAGAGGCATTTTGAAATATCCCATTCCTGGAGCACGTAATCTGACAATTGTAGTAATATAATTTATGGCTCCCATTAATGTTGAGATACCAGCTAGAGTTAATGATAATGTCCACAATGTTTGCCCTTGTCCAGGTATTCCTCCAACAGGTGTACTTAGGGGTGGATATGATGTCCACCCACTAGCTGCTGTCCCTTGAGGGAGTAAATATGAAGCTAATAAAGTTATTGAAGCTAAAAACATAACCCAGAATGAAATCATATTTAATTTTGGAAAAACCATGTCTGGAGCTCCTATTTGTAATGGAATACAGAAATTCCCAAATGCTCCGATTAATAAAGGTGTAATTGCCCAAAAAATCATGATGGTTCCGTGCATAGTGAAAAGTTGATTATAGGCATCTGGTCCAATGATACCCGCACCTACTGGTGAGTTTTGATACAAAATATTTCCAAAAAGCCACCAAGGGAGTGGTTCCATTGTATTAGATAATGACCAACGTATAAGCATGGCCTGGAAACCACCAAATAGAAGAAAAAAGATTCCTAGCCATAAAAATTGTTTTCCAATAACCTTATGATCTTTTGAAAATATATATTTTGTCCAAAATGATTTGTGGTTTTTATTCATTTAAATTGCCTCCTTTTTCCATGCCCAACCCCATCTAATAGGTATTCCTTCATCTTCATCTCCCCACAATTCATCTACAGGACCTTCTTCATCAAGTGATTGCAACCAGTTATTATAGTCTTCTTCCGATTCTACTGTCAGATATCCTTTCATCCTATAATGGCTATTACCACAAAATTCTGCACAGGCTATTTCAAATGTTCCAGTTTCTGTAGCCTGAAACCACATGGTGTTTATCATTCCAGGAGTTGCATCAATCTTTATACGGAAATTAGGAAGATAGAAAGAATGAATAACATCATAAGAAGCAATTTGAATGACTACTGGTTTATTAACAGGAATATGCATTATGTTTTGCGATGGTATAAGGTCATCCTCCGTGCCAAATGTATTATCATTTCCTGCATAACGGAAATTCCATGCAAATTGCTGAGGCATGACTTCTATTCGCACCACATTATCACCCTTAGGAAAATTCCAAAAAGCTTCATTTAAATCCCTAAATGATAATCCTTCAATAACTACGTCTATGGATAAAAATACTAGGAGCCCCATTCCTAAGGTAATGCCCACATGCTTTTTTGTATCCCCTCTATCATATATCGCTTTGTGTCCAGGACGTGCATGATATTTGATAATAAAATAAAGCATGGCAAGAGCAACAATGCCAAAATAAATCATTATTACTACATCAATATATTGAATAACATTGTCTATTCGCCAACCATCTACAGAAACATCTTTTGGTGGATCTAAAAACCAAATTCCACTAAAAAAAAAATTATTTATTTTTTTAACTTGATTCAAGTTTGAATCTCCTTTTATTTATAAACGTTATAGTTTCAACGATGGCATAACACGTTCGATCATAAGCATAAATAATTTAAAAATATATTTATAAAATGTATTATATTAGGATAACAACATCCTAATTATTGCTGTAATATATTATATTAGGATATTAATATCCTAATAAATATTATGGGGAAAAAATATAACCAATATTCTTATTATTTAAAAAGAGACTGGGAAAGAGAACTTGGAAATAAATATATTGATAATGTTATAC
>DASCRE010000293.1:0-4250 GCA_034408645.1 Fidelibacterota bacterium
ATATTTCATGCTATGAAGAGTAAACAAAATACTGATCTTACTCAGATTGACTTGCTTAAAAGACAAATTAACACGCTAACAGATATTTATTTTGATGACCATAGGAAACAGCATTTAAAGAATTTGATGAATAGGTAAATTTTTCTTCCAGTGATATCCTTCCTAAGAATAAAAGAATCTAAAAGACATATTTATCAGTTCAATAATTATTTATGTTTTCGATTTTAAAAAACCCTACGTTTCTTTTATTTTTTATTGGTAACACCATTTCTCTTATTGGATTTGGATTTAATCTAATTGGGTTCAGTTGGCTGGTTCTGGAAGAAACCGGTTCAGAAATTCTACTCGGACAGATCATGGCTGCTGCTACCTTACCCGGATTATTGATTTCTCTGTTTACTGGTGTGATCATTGATAAAATGAATCGGAAATGGCTATTGGTCATTTTGAATGTTTTTCGGATGGTAATTATAGGAAGTTTTGTATTTGTTTTGATAAAAAATGAGTTTTCACTGACAAGTTTATTTTGCACAGTATTTCTCATGGGAATAGGGAGCTCACTGTTCTGGCCCACAGCAACAGCTTTTGTTCAGGAATTAGTAAGCGATGATGAGTATTTTAATGCCAACGCTCTGCTTTCTGCCAGCTATCAGGTTGGATCAATATTAGGGGCAGGAATTGGAGGGCTGGTGGTTCACTATTATGGAGTCACCACTGCATTTTTCGTAAGTGCTATCGCCTATTTTATTTCAGCACTATTTATTGTTTCAGCACCTTTTTTATATACAAAAAAATATGGTAAATCGGAAAAGACACTTCAAGCAGTTTTCCGTGGATTTTTATTTTTGAAGGAGGAAAAAGGTTTGCTGGTCTTTGGACTTACATCCATTTTAGCTGATGTAGCTATTTGGGGTTCTTTATCCGTATTAACCATTTCAATCTCAAAAATTATATACAATGCTGGTTCTTGGGGTTACGGACTCATGGATGGATTTTATGGCGTTGGAGCACTTTTGTCAACAATTGTTTCCGGCTATTTTATTGCTCGCACGAAAAAACAAATCTTTCTAATCATATGTTTTTTTACAGCGGGAGTCATGTGCCTGTGTGTTCCAGCTTTACCTTCACTGTGGTTGGCGTCGATTGCTTATTTATTTATGGGCCTAACAAATAATTCCGCTCGGATTGTCTCCCGAACCGTGTTTATGGAGATGGTTTCAAATAAGATTATGGGACGGGTTCAAACCATTTTAGGGATGTACACACGGGTCATGGTTATTTTCAGTTCATTGATTGCGGGATATATGATTGAAAGATTCTCCATTATGTCTGGAATGATATTTTCTATGGTACATTTTTTTGCTGCTGCATTGGGAATTTTTATTATCATTGGGTCCCACGAATTCCGGAAGGTTTTATTACCTCAAGAGATCAGGATTAAATAATTTCTTTATACAGATTTTTTTTGAGGATTGATGAACAGGTCAATAGTCCTGAAAATAAAGCGCCAGTTAATCCAACGGTCGTGATATCCTGTCCAGTTAGGAATAATCCTTGTACAGGAGTTTGTGGTCTTAACCATCTCTGACGGAAACGAGAGGGAGTGTGTTCCAGCCCATAGAGCTCTCCACCATCATAGTTCATCATGGATTTTGTAGAGAGAGGGGTGGAAAGTTCATAGTAATCAATTTTGTTTTTTAGTTGTGGGAGTGTCAGGAAAATTTGGTCAAACATTCTCTGGCAAAATTGTTCTTTCATTGATTCATAATCTTCTCCGCGGTTTTTCCACGGTTGATCTTTCCACTTTTCAAACCATGAAAATGGCGCAAGTGTTATAGCTTCCATTGTCGTTCTGTTTGGCGAAGAATCTAATTTTTCTGGGTCCTTGGTTGAGGGAAATGATAAATACAAAACAGGGAAGGGTCGGTTTCTATCTTCCAAATATTGGTTCACATTTTTATCATGGTCATATGAGGGATATATCCAGAGATTTGTAGTGGACAACCCCAAATCTTTTGGTGATCCCTTCATCCCGATGTAAAGGCACAAATGTCCGTCAGTTTTAGTCACCGTTTCCAATTTATTATTTAACTGCCCAGTAAGATCAGAGTTCAATAGTTTTCCGTAGGTATTCATAACACCTGCACTACTGATAACAAGGGGTGAATGGATTTCTTCTCCAGATTCAAGTTGTACGCCCACAGCTTTGTTTTTTTGAATGAGGATCTCTTTGACACCGGAACTCACACAGATATCACCACCTAATTTTCTTATAACTTTGAGGATTGATTCTGCAATTTTTCCGGACCCTCCAATAGGATAATTCCCACCGTCAAGATAATGTTTTACAACACCGGCATGCATGACAAAGCTACTTTGTTTTGGTGGTAGTCCGTAATCGCCCCATTGACCTGTCAGCAGGCCCAATAAATTTTTGTCACTGGAAAGATTTGTTATAACCTCATAGGTCGTTTTGTCTGATAAAGCAAAATAGGGGTTGGACTGAAATGGCCGCATGATTGTAGATAGGTAAGAGGGTAGGGCCTTGTTTTTATAATAGGGTATACTTTTTCTGGTGACCTCGTCCAAAAGGGACATATAACGGTTGATAGCTTTGTCTTCTTTGGGAAACCAATTGATAAGATTTTCTATGAACTGTTCCTTGGGTGAAACAAAGTTAAAACGTTTGTCAGGGAAAATAATTGTGTCGTAATTGTTATCCATTTTGTGCCACTCTAGACGTCCATCAGAAATGTGGTCCAATAGTTTTCTTGAGGCATTGTTTTTCTTATGGACATCACCGATGTAATGAATACCAACATCCCACTCATATTCATTTCGTTTAAATGTGTGAGTATACCCTCCCGGTTTAAAATGTTTTTCAATTAGGAGCACTTTTTTTCCCTTTTGAGCAAGTAAAGTACCACAGCACAATCCACTCATGCCAGATCCGATGATAATGGCGTCAAAGGATTCTCCAAATTCAGTTGACGAATAACTCTTGTATTTCACTTTGATTAACTAATTTTTGACATTTAAAGGTAATTATTGAATAAATTTATATTTGAATTATTATAATGAATGAAAACTATTTGAAAATAAATCACAATGTGAAGATAAGTTATTTTTTTAATTTCCACCCCATATTTAACCAATAACAGTGGAAATTCAAGTAAAACATAAAGGCGCTTTCAGTAGGGAAATGTTCCTATCAATTCCCTGGGAGGAATGTTCTAAGGATTATGAAAAATCCTTTGCGAAGCTGAGACGAAAAATAAAACTGCCAGGATTCCGTCCGGGAAAAGTCCCCAAACAGGTCTTGGTCAATCAGTATCAACCACTGATTGAAGCAGAATTTCTGGAGCACTATATTCAAACTTATTATCAGAGAGCATTGAAAATTGAAGAGATCGAACCGATCAACAATGGGGAGGTCTCTAACGTAGAGTTCAAACACGGACAAACATTTACCTTCAAAACTTCCTTTGATGTAGAGCCAGAAATCATCCTTCCTAAATTGAAGAAAAACAAACTACATGTTGTAAAACAGATATATGAAATGGATGAAGAGGATATTTCATTTGCCATTGAAGAATTTCGCCGTTCCCATACGCAAAAGGAAACGGTCGAGGACGGCGCCCAAATCGATGATTTCATCTTTTGTAATTTACAGGAGACTGATTTCGCGGGAAACCCCTTGATTGGGAGGAAAATTGAAAAACAATATTTGAAGGTGGGAGATCCTCATTTATCAGATGAAACAAACGCTGCGCTAAATGGAATTAAATCTGGAGATATGAGGCCGATCACTATGAAATCTGGTGATAATAAATCATACTATCAGGTAAATGTAATAAATGTCGAACGGCACACTCTTCCGGAGATCAACAATGAATTTGTGACCCAGATTGATCCGGAGGTTTCTGATGTAGCTGCTTGGAAAGAAAAGATTAGAGAGGCGATCGCTAAACGCTATGAAGCCAGATCGGAAGAACAGTTCAGCCAACATATCATTGATGCCTATATTCAATATGTTAATCCTGAATATCCTGAGTCCATGGCAGATGCCTATTTAGATAGCCTGGTTGAAGATGTGAGACAATCTGGCGATAAGGTTAAGGATGAAAACAAACTTAGGGAAATGTTTCGTCCATCAGCAATTCGAAATCTAAAATATTATTTGATCAGAAAAGCTCTATTGAAAGACCAAGGCATTTCTGTTTCTTCTGATGATGTTGATGGTGAGATTC
>DASCRE010000294.1:0-2353 GCA_034408645.1 Fidelibacterota bacterium
AAAGTGGTCCTGACCGGGGACAATATCTTTTGCAAATGTGTGTCGGTAAAAAAGAAATGTGTCCAATACCAATACTTTAAACTGAAATCCTGATTGAATGTGAAACCCATTGGATTTCACTTGATTATCCTTTAAAAAATTTATCAAATCACCTTCGGATAAATTTGTGGGATCAGCTACCTCTATATTTACTTCATTCCCTTCATTCCCTTCCAGAGCGCTTTCCATCAAATCCAAATTTATAAGGGGTGTTACCGTGTGCATATTATATCCGCCGCCATAAAAGAGTTTTGCTTTAGCAAGCAGTGGAATCCCCAGGCCAACAATCTTTTTCCGTGCAGTTAAATAAATAGAAAAATCTCCCCAGCTAAAGTCATACGGACCTATGTTATCTTCAGAATTTGTGAAGTCAAATGTATATTCTTTAAAGGATAAGGAAAAATCCGCTTCCAGGTCAACAAATGGAATTGCATCGATGTACACATATGCTCCTCCAGACAGAGGGTTTGAAAACTCTGATCTATTGAGTTCTGCTACCCCCTCAGTACTTTTGTAAGATTCAATGGAAAGCAATGATTGCCCACCTTGAAAACCAAACCCACCAATTCCAAAAATATATGTAAAGGGAATAAAACCTGAAACAAATAACAACATGGATAAAATGCGTTTCATTTGTATAGCTCCTCAATTAGATTGTAAAATAATATTTAACCAAAAATTAACCATGATATGAAATCTCTTCACAGAAATATTCCCAATATGGAACTAAACTATACACAATACGTTTTTCATAAAAATATGGAGAATCTATGAACAAAATATTCCCGATACTGTTTTTGATTGGGCTGGTTTTCCCAAATAAAAAAACAGACACTATTAAATCAGATGATAAGTCCAGTCATCAGACCCGTGTTGAGGCGAATGTGGATGACAATGTTTTAAAGCTGACAATTGAAAAAGATGGAGAGAAAAATACATACGAAGTGGATTTGAAAAATGTGATAGAATTGGATGCCATCAGAGATTTGGTGGGTGACCTGGGCATTGATATTCATTTAGATTCAATTTTTAAAAATACCCCTAGTCCAATGACTTTCACGGGAAATACATTTCTTGGAGTTCACTGTGAAGATATTTCGGACCAACTGCGAGACTATTTTAAAGTAAAATCCGGTGGTGGTGTTTTGATCTCTGAAATTTTAAAAGACAGTCCTGCAGAAACATCAGGTCTGAAAGCCGGAGATATCCTTATCTCAATAAATGATAAAGAAATTTGGGATACCCTTGAGCTCACCCGCGCAGTCAAAAAACATGAACCTGAAGAAGAAATATTAATTAAAGTCGTAAGAAAAGGGCGTGTAAAAAAAATAAAGGTTACACTGGGTGAGCGTGATGAGTTATTTAGATTTGATTTCAATGATGCCTTTGGCTTTGACCATTTTAATGGCAAGAAAGGAGTAAAAAAGTTTAACAAAAAACTTTTTGAAGATGATGAGGAATTTTTCTTTGATGATGACAAACTGAAAAAGGATTTGAAAGAATTAAGAGAAGAAATGAACACTTTAAAAGAAGAATTGAAAGAATTGAAGAAAAAATCTAAATAAATCACTTTACATAATTCATATAATAAAAAAACAGGCACTAAAAGCCTGTTTTTTTTCTGCAATTGAGATAGTTGCTGTTTGGTAAATAAATTTGAGCCCCTTTATGACCTCTTTCGTAAAAACAATCGTTCCTGCGTTCTACCTTGTCACTTGTGTAATGGGTGAAATCATTTGGCCTACAAATGCCAGTAGAAAACTAACCTCAAATTATGGTGAGTTCAGGGATAATCATTTTCATATGGGGATTGACATTAAAACCAACGGTAAAGAAGGATATGAGGTATACGCAATTGCAGATGGTTCTATTTCCCGAATGGTTGCGAATTACACCGGATATGGGAAAGCTCTTTACTTGAAAACTAAATCGGGAGATACTGGTGTTTACTGTCACCTGAGTAAATTTTCCTCGGAATTGGAAAAGGAACTTTTTATTCAGCAAATAAATACTGATTCCTACCATGTGAACGCGTATTTCCCCAGCACCGATTTTCCATTTAAAAAAGGCGACATCATCGGTTATACCGGAAACACCGGAGCTTCATTTGGACCACATCTCCATTTTGAACTTCGAAGCCCAGAGGGGAATACCTTAAATCCCCTGAAACAGGGACTCTCTATTTCTGATACAATTCCACCTGTTGTAAAAGGATTAACCGTATTCCCGCTTACACAGAAAACGCTCATATATGGTTTTCCTTTGCCAATGGAATTCCCAATAATTCGACACCATAGTAATTTATATTCAATTT
>DASCRE010000295.1:0-9930 GCA_034408645.1 Fidelibacterota bacterium
AAGAATCTTCAGCACTCTTTTTAATTGTTCTCAAACATCTGGTTTGCAAAATCACCATAAACATTTGAAATTTGGACCGATTTTTTCTGCTTCATCATAAATGACTGAAGTCTGTTTGGTACCTTGATATCAGTCTTTAAAGTTGGTTCCACCACATTTAAAAATTTTGCCGGATGAGCCGTCCCTAAACAAATTCCTTTACTTTCGGGATGTTTTTTTAAATAATTTATAAGGCCAATATATCCAACCGCCCCATGGGGATCAACGATATAGTCGAACTCTGAATGCATTTGTTGCATAGCTGATCTAGTTTCATCATCAGTAAAATAAAATCCAATAATTGCATCTTTAACTTTATCAAAGGAATGATGAAATAAATCAACAATCCGTTCGAAATTGCTGGGATTTCCTACATCCATAGCATTTGAAATCGTCTGAGCAGAGGAAGAGGGTGTAAACACTCCCGATCTTAAATATGTGGGAAAGATCTTATTTATATTTGTGGATGCAATAAATTTTTTTACTGGGAGCCCCATTTTCATAGCTATGATTCCCGCTGTCAGATTCCCGAAATTTCCTGAGGGGACAGAAATGACTACATCTTCTGTGTTTTTCAATTGAGAGAATGCATACACATAGTAAAAGGTCTGAGGGATCAGTCTTCCGATATTGATGGAATTTGCAGATGTAAGACGTAGGGCCTTATTTAATTTTTTATCTAGGAAAGCAGTTTTTACTAATCGTTGACAATCATCAAAACTTCCATCTACTTCAAGGGCAGTGATATTTTCACCAAGAGTTGTAAATTGTTGTTCCTGTATGTTACTTACACGGTTTTTTGGAAAAAGAACTGAAACTTTAATCCCTTCCACACCAAGAAAGCTATTGGCAATTGCGCTCCCTGTGTCACCTGATGTGGCGACCAAAATATGTAGAGGTTTTGATGTATCCTCTAAAAAATGTCCCATTAACTGTGCCATAAAACGTGCACCAAAATCTTTAAACGCTAGAGTAGGTCCATGCCACAGTTCAAGGATATGAGTATTTTCATTCAGTTTTATGAGAGGGGCATCAAAATTGATTGACGTTTCAACAATTTTTCTGAGATTATGTTTATCAATGTCATCTGACAGAAATAGAGAAGCAATATGGAAACAGATTTCCTGAAATGATCGCTCAGTTAAACTCGTAATAAACTTTTTATCAAATGATGGAATATGTTCCGGCATGTAGAGCCCTTTATCCGGGGCAAGGCCCTTAAACAATGCATTTTTTAACGACATTTTGTTTGTCGGATTCTGTGTGCTATAGTATCTCAAAATTTTTAGTGTAAAATTGAAATGTGATAGCGATTATCAATCAAGAATTTTTGGTGGCAATGTATTCACTGGGGAAATATATAATTTACTTTCAAGCCCAGCCTCTTTGAAGGAAGACACCATTGCTTCCCCAATTATATTTGCTTTATTAAGTGAATCTGATAGCGCAAATACAGAGGGCCCTGATCCTGAAATACCACATCCTATAGCCCCTGAGTCCATAGCAGATTGCCGCATTGCATTATAGCCTGGGATAAGAGCCGATCGAAAAGGTTCTGCAAATAAATCAACCATGGACCTGCCCATAAGGGCAAAGTCTTTTTCATAAAGGCCTGCTATAAAACCAGAGAGATTCCCGGACTGCTTGATGGCTGATGTTAGAGATATTTCTTTTGGCAGGATAGCCCTCGCCTCCATTGTGTTTACGATATAATCAGGTAAAACATTAATACTTAATAGGTTTTCAGGTATTGGTAATTTTAGAACATCGAGAGGTTCATAACTGCGAACCAAAATGAATCCACCCAATAAGGCTGGGGCCACATTGTCAGCGTGGGCACACCCGGAAGAAACGCTTTCACCATTCATACAATGTATCAAAAGATCCTCCAGTTGTAATGGTGAATCAAGAAGTATGTTTGCCCCGAAAACTGCTGCCACAGCACTGGCAGCACTCGAGCCAAGACCGCTCCCAGGATGAATTCCTTTTTCAATATGAATCTTAAATCCTTGTTTGGTATTGAGACCCTCCAAAAGAGATAACAGCGCTTTTCCTGCTGTATTGTTTTCAGCGATTGTTGGGATGGTATCTGCTTTCATTCCTGAGATAGAAATCTCTATCTCAGGGTCATTTGTTTTTGAAATTGTTACAATATCAGCTGGATCAGATATGGCATATCCCAAACAATCAAATCCACAGGATACATTTGCCACAGTGGCAGGAGCGCGAACTTTAATTGATTCCCCTAACATAAAAATGTTGTAAAATAACGGAAAGTCATAAAATATAAATAAATAGCATTGTCGAATTTGCTCTATTTCAATCACAGTATTCAATACGAATGATAGAGATTCATTTGAATTCTTTTAAGTTATAAATATATTTGTCAATCATTATTTCGTGTTAAATTTATTAACTCATTAAAGAGTTACGTTTGAAAAACAAAGTTAAGAGTATTTTTGTAATCCAAAGGTTAACACACACCTTATAATTAATTAAATAGATGGAAAAAACAGAAAAGGAATTAGTCCAGATCTTATCTGAATTTGGTTTTAATGCATCTGTAGGTAAAGCGTATTTAGCCCTTTTAAAAAATAATCCAGCCACCGGTTATGAGATCAGCTCCCGGTCAGGGATACCTCGCTCTGCCATATATTCTATATTAAAAAATATGGAATCACAGGGGATCATAAATTCTGTTGCCCAATCCCCTCGTAAATTTGTTCCCTTATCACCCTCATCTCTGGTTGAACATTTGGACCGCATTCACAGTCATAGAATTACATCATTGACAGATACACTCGAGGGATTTGATATTGATGATGAATCATTAGATTTCTGGCATTTGCATGGTTATCAAAACATTTTGTTAAAAATGAAGGAGTGTATTAATAATTGCAAAGAAAAACTGTTCATGAGCAGTTGGGATAAGGAGTTTTTAAAATTGGATAGAGAGTTAGGAAAAGCGAAAAAAAGAGGCGTAGAGATAACCTTATTTTCATTCAGTACAATAACAAAAAAAATAGGTGTCACTGTTTCTTATGAATTAATTGAAAAAGAACTATTGGAAGTTTGGAGGCCAAAATTTTTACTTGTCTCTGATCATGATGTTACAATGATGGGTAGTACAATTGAAAATGATTCAGCTCGGGCGATCTGGACACAGAATAAGGCTATAATAGAAATTGCGACAGATCATATTGTTCTTGATATAACTCTTGCGGGGACAAGATTAAATTTTGATTCCACACAAATTGTTCAAAGAGTGATGCGCCGTCCAGAGATACATTTAAATGAGTTATTAAGGTAACAAACAATGAGGTATTAATGTTATGACAAACACGACCAATTCCAACACTCCGGACATATTTCAAGTAGGAGACAGGGTTTTTTATAAAGAATATGATTGGAAGGTAGCAGATACTCAAGAAAACTATATCACCTTATATCGTGAAAGTATAGACGGGCAATCGAAAATTGAAAAAATCAGTATTAAGGAATTACAAGAAGCATTAAGACACTGATCCATTTGAAAGGCAATGGATTCTTTTTATTGTTCCATCCACATTTAAACATTTTTGAATTTCAACTCCGGTAAATAATAATTTATTAAATAGCATAAATAAAATATGGTGAAATGTTCAACCCAAGAGAGCGGTATTTTGCTTCACGTGACATCTCTTCCTGGAGATTATGGGATCGGAGAGATAGGAAAGGAAGCAAAACAATTTATTGACTGCCTGAAAAAAATGGGTCAAAGTCTGTGGCAAATCCTCCCACTGGGTTATCCGGGGAATACTCAGTCTCCATATGACCTCCTTTCTTCGTTTGCAGGAAATCCCCTATTAATCAGTCTGGAAACACTTGTAAAAAATGGTTACCTACGAAAAGAGAGTCTCCCTGTCAATCCAAAGCAGGAAAACCATCAGATTGATTTTGGCTCACTAATTCACTATAAAATGGATATTCTCAATCATGCAGCGGAAACATTTTATAATCATACATCGGAAGAAATAGAGAGATTGTATCAAAATTTCTGTAAAGAAAATGATTATTGGTTAGATGACTATTCGTTATTTCTTACTCTGAAAAAAATACATAATGGGAAAGCCTGGAACCATTGGAGTGATTCATTTAGAAACAGGGAAACTATTGCATTAAAAAAAATTAATGATGAATATTTTTCTGAAATAGAAAAAACAAAGATCATCCAATTTTTATTTCACAGTCAGTGGAAGGGTCTGAAGAAATATGCAAGTAAAAACGGAGTTAAAATTATTGGTGACCTGCCCTTATATGTTACATATGATAGTGCCGAGGTATGGGCAAATCCAGAATTATTTTCTCTTAATAGTAATGGAGATATGTCATTCGTATCTGGAGTCCCCCCATGTTTTTTTAGTAAAACAGGACAACTCTGGGGACACCCTCTTTACCAGTGGGAAGCACATAAAGCTTCTCACTATAAATGGTGGAAATCCCGCTTTAAAAAATTGTATGAGATGGTGGATGTTATCCGAATAGACCATTTCAATGGGATTGCGAAATATTGGAAGGTTCCGGCAGAGAGCTCAACTGCTGTGAATGGAGAGTGGGTGGAAGGTCCAGGAGAAAATTTTTTTGAACAAATATTTAATTATTTAGATGGGAATTCTATTATCGCTGAGGATTTGGGCGAGGCAGAAAAAGAGGGGGGGGAATTAAAAAATAAATATGGTATCCCGGGGATGAAAATCCTTCAATCTGCCTTTGGGAATGGGCATAAATCCTATCCTCATAGCTATACTGAAAACTGTGTTGTTTATACAGGCACCCATGATAATGACACAACTGTAGGATGGTTTCATTCTCAGCCGGGAGAAGGCAACACACAAACAAAAAATGAAATTGATACTGAGAGAACGAACGTATTGAAATATCTAAAAACTGATGGGAAGGAAATTCACTGGGACATGATAAAAACAGCATTGAGCTCTAAAGCAAATACAGTTATTATTCCATTACAGGATATACTTGGACTGGATTCCTCAGCACGAATGAATATTCCCGGGACTGTTTCTGGGAACTGGAGATGGCGTTTTGATTGGTCCATGTTAACGGAGGAAATAATGCACCGAATGAAAATTTTGACAATAAAATTTAATCGAAATCAAATCTGATCTAGTTTAAGATTTACATTATGAATAACAAGAACTATAGTATTGCATATTTTTCTGCCGAGATAGGGATTTCCTCAAGCCTACCAACATACAGTGGTGGACTGGGGATATTAGCAGGTGATCATATTAAAGCGGCGGCTGATGAAGGGTTACCGTTATGTGCGATCACATTATTATACAAGGAAGGTTATTTCAAACAGCGTATCGATGAGAAAGGTCAGCAAACTGAAACATATCCTAAATTTGATCCAGAGCCATTATTAAAAAAATTAGATTTTACTTTTCCACTTTATCTACAAGATAGAGATGTACAAATAGAAGTATATAGATTGGATTTTACCGGCCTTAATGGTCATATCCTGCCAATTTATTTTATGGATACTGATTTAGAAAGGAACTCCGATGAAGATAGAAACATTTCTTTGCGGTTGTACTCTGGCAATAAGAATCACAGAATTCTGCAGGAAGCTATTTTGGGTTTTGGCGGTATTCATTTATTGAAACATCTCGGCATTTTAGACAATATTAAAACATTTCACATGAACGAAGGACATTGCTCCTTTCTCACATTAAAGTTATTAGAAGAATTCGAAAAGGAAAATAGTGTCAGAGAAAAATGTCATTTTACTACTCACACTCCAGTACCGGCAGGACATGATCATTTTGCAATGAATAGAGTAAACAGTCTTATACATGGGCTAATACCAGAAAATTTAGGTTTACCATCGCTTGTTCAAAACAGCCGGTTACATATGACAGAATTGGGTCTTTATTTTAGCCGAACAGCTAACGGGGTATCAAAATTACATGGGGATGTTGCGCAGGCTCAATTCCCTGAATCTCAGATTGGATATATCACCAACGGTGTTTATCACCCCTATTGGGTATGTGCCCAGATGCGTAAAGTGTATGATATATATCTACCCGGTTGGAAAGAAGATGGGGAAAAATTATTAGAAGTTGATCTAGTCCCGGACGATGAACTGGCAGCTGCGCACGCGAAACGAAAACGCATTTTATTGGGGTATGCAAATGCCCAAGTTCAAAAAGCGTTGAGCAGAAATATATTAACCATAGGGTTTGCTCGGCGAGCAGCTGCATATAAAAGAGCACACCTGGTATTTAAAGATCTAGAACGTTTGGTAAATATTTGTCAGGGTCAAGTACAGTTTATCTTTGCTGGAAAAGCTCACCCAAAAGACCATCAAGGGAAAGAGATCATTCAGGAAATAGTAGCTAATGCGAACGAACTGTATGGAAAGGTTAAAGTGATCTTTCTAGAGAATTATAATATGTGGTTGGGGAGACTTCTAACATCTGGAGTGGATGTGTGGCTCAACACACCCCTGCGTCCCAATGAAGCATCGGGTACCAGTGGTATGAAAGCTGCACTCAATGGAATCCCTAATTTATCCATACTTGATGGTTGGTGGGCGGAAGGATGTGAAGACGGTATTAATGGTTGGGCAATAGGGACTCCAGATGAGCCAAATGATGAAGCAGATGCAAACCATTTGTTTGAGCTATTGGAGGAAAAAGTAATTCCAGCTTTTTATGGCCAAACAAATAAATGGGGACCACTAATGAAAGCATCTATTAAAACGGGTGTGCGGTTTACAGCACAACGTATGATTCGTGATTATAAGAAAAAATATTATTAACAATCGAAAGCCAGCTATACCTTTTTCCTCCATTGCTGGGGTTATAGTCTTTGTCATATCTGGTTTCATTTTCTCTGGCTGTGAATCCTCTGATAAAATTACCCTTAATATTTGGCACCAAATGTTGTACGAAAATCGGAAAGCTTTGCGGGAAGTATGTGATAAATATGAGGAGTCTCATCCGGAGATCAAAATAGAGTTAACCTATAGAGAAACGGAAGAGTTGAGATCAAACTTCCAATCTTCTGCAATCGGAGGCAGTGGTCCTGAGTTGATCTACGGTCCTTCCGATCAGGTAGGGCCTTTTGCTGTCATGGGTATTATTCAACCGTTGGATGAATTATTTCCCTCCTCGTATTTCGATCAATTTTTATCTAATGCGGTTGTCCAATTCCAGGAGAAGACCTGGATGGTGGGAGATGGTGTTGGGAATCATCTGATGCTTATGTTCAATAAAGAGTTGATTTCAACAGCACCGGGAAGTACAGATGAGTTGGTTCACATGGGGAAATCTCTAACAAAAGATTTAAATGGAGATGGGATCATTGATCAGTATGGGTTGGTATGGAATTTTACTGAACCGTTTTTCTATGTTCCGTGGATTGGGGGGTTCGGGGATTGGTTTATCAATGATGATGGTACACCGAATTTGAATACAATATCAAATGAAAGTGCTTTCGCATTTATTAAATCACTTCGGGATGAACACCAAATTATTCCAAAAGAGTGTGACTATGAGACCGCCAATGCTCTCTTTAAAACAGGAAGAGCAGCTATGATCATCAACGGCGACTGGAGCTGGGGTGATTACCGTGATAAGGTTGATTTTGGTATTGCTGCATTACCTATTGTTTCATCTACCGGGGATTTTCCCACACCATTGGTCAGTACAAAAGGTTATTCCATCAATGTACACACAACCGGTGAAGAACTGAGTCATACGATTGATCTGATGACCTATCTCACCAGTCCGGAGGTACAGCTCCACTATGTGAGAAGATTAAATGTACAGCCGTCTTCTCTATCCGCACTGTCTCACCCGGACGTGCAGTCCAACAGCCTTCTTAAGCAGAACGCAGATATTATTAAGAAGGGACGGCCCATGCCTGTTGTTCCGGAACTACGTGCCATCTGGGATGCGCTAAGGGGAGAATATCAATCGGTTCTCGCCGGTACAAAGGACCCTCACACCGCTGCAGTTGAATCGCAGAGCAAAGCCATCGAACAGATAAAAACAATGAACATTGTTATCGAACCGGGGGCACAGGGGAAATTTATTAAGGGGCTGTTATTTCTTTTTATTGCGGCTTTGGGCATTATCTTTTGGATCAAAAAGAAAATTTACCTGAAATCATTTCAAGAGAATAAATTTGCATATTTAATGCTTTTACCGGCATTCCTCGGAATCATGTCTGTAATAATATTTCCATTTGGGTATAATTTAATTATTTCACTTTCTAACTTCAGTTTGCGAACATTTAAACATTGGGAGATCATTGGCCTTCACCACTTTGCCTCCGTTTTGACAGATGGAAGCTTTTACTCGCTTTTTGGAAAAACGATTATCTGGACTGTTGTTAATGTGTGCTTTCATGTGTCTCTGGGAGTGTTTTTAGCTGTTCTTATCAATAGGACTCTTCCTGCAAAGAGGACACTGCGCACTCTTCTTATTATTCCCTGGGCACTACCGCAATATATTGCTGCCCTGACCTGGCGTGGAATGTTTAATCAGGAATACGGATCGATCAACCTGATTTTAAATCAATTCTTTAAAATGTCTCCGATCCAATGGTTGAGCCAACCTGTTGAAGCATTTTCTGCGTGTATCATTACAAATATTTGGCTTGGGTTTCCTTTCATGATGGTGGTCGCATTGGGGGGATTGCAATCCATTCCAAAAGAAATGTACG
The DNA here is from genome assembly GCA_034408645.1 of Fidelibacterota bacterium. GTDB lineage: Bacteria > Fidelibacterota > Marinisomatia > Marinisomatales > AB-629-J13 > AB-629-J13. Next base: position 8,770 of record DASCRE010000295.1, read on the forward strand.
AAGCCTCCCAAGTAGACGGTGCGTCCCGGTGGCAGCAGTTTTGGAACATCACTCTGCCCATGATTAAGCCTGTTATGATACCGGCAGTGATTTTGGGTACGATTTGGACATTTAATAATATCAATGTGGTCTGGCTGGTGAGCAACGGAGGAGAGCCCTCGGATCTGACACATATATTGGTGAGCTACGTTTACAAGGCAGCATTCAATTTATATCGCTATGGATATGCCGCTGCCCTATCCATGATCATTTTCCTGATCCTATCAATGTTTACTCTCTCTTTTATGCGAAGATCAAAATTGGACGCTGTTGTTTAAAATATTATGTCAAAAAAAATAGAAACACTTTTCATTTTTTCATTTCTGGTTTTATTTACCTTGGCAACTCTATATCCGGCGTTGAACATTCTAGGAATTTCCTTGCGAACTGATGATGCATTTCAAACTCGTTCACTGGCTGTGTGGACAGCGGAATCAAGTTTTAGATCTTATGTTACCCTGTTTCTTGAAACTGATTTTCTCATATGGATGAAGAATTCTTTTCTCGTAAGTTTTGTTGTGACCCTAACAGGAGTTATTTTGGCATCGACATCAGGCTATGCCCTTTCCAGATTTAATTTCATGGGAAGAAGGGCCGTGCTGTCCTCACTACTCATGACACAAATGTTTCCCGCAACAATGCTCCTTCTGCCATTCTTCATTCTATTGGCAAAGTTGAAACTGATAAACTCCTATTTAGGACTCATTATTATATACTCGTCCACGGCACTCCCGTTTTGCATTTGGCAAATGAAAGGATATTATGATACCATTCCTCCCGCACTGGAAGAGGCCGCCCGTATGGATGGCTGCAGCAGGTTTTCTGCATTTATAAAAGTGATTCTGCCCGTGTCTGCTCCGGCCTTGGTGATTACTGCCCTGTTTAGTTTCATGGCTAGCTGGAGTGAATATGTGGTAGCTGCCATTGTGCTACAGGACCCCGGACTATACACGCTTCCCCTGGGATTAAAATCATTTCAGGCAAGCCTGGCAACCCAGTGGGGGCTCTATGCTGCTGGAGCAGTGGTTGTGAGTATTCCGGTGACGATATTGTTTGTTTCACTTTCCAGATTTTTGGTATCTGGATTAACTGTGGGAAGCGTAAAAGGATAAACATGGCGGG